>NZ_CAXAPG010000026.1:0-85117 GCF_963970585.1 Pseudomonas sp. RL_105y_Pfl2_101 | reverse complement strand
ACCCGTTCAGCACTGAGCCGAACGCACGGTTGTACAAGACCGGCGACCTCGGTCGCTGGCTGGCCGATGGCACGCTGGAATACCTGGGCCGCAATGACTTCCAGGTGAAGATTCGTGGCTTCCGCATTGAGTTGGGTGAGATTGAGAATGCCCTGGTGGCCTACCCGGGTATCCGCGAGGCCGTGGTGATCGCGCGGGAGGATAGCCAAGGCGATGTGGAGAGCAAGCGTCTGGTCGCCTACGTCTGCGGCGAACCGGTCCCGGCCGAGCAACTGCGTAGCGCGTTGTTGAGTAGCCTGCCGGAGTACATGGTGCCCAGCGCCTTCGTCCACCTCGATGCCCTGCCCCTGACCGCCAACGGCAAGCTTGATCGTCGCGCCCTGCCGGCCCCTGGCCAGGATTCCCTGGCCAGCAAAACCTACGAGTCGCCCCAGGGCGACACCGAAATCGCCATTGCCGAAATCTGGAAAGGTTTGCTGCACCTGGACCAGGTCGGCCGCCATGACGGCTTCCTTGAACTCGGCGGCCACTCGTTGCTTGCCGTGCAACTGCTATCGCGGCTGCGGCGCAAGCTGGGCGCGCGACTGACCCTGCGCGAACTGTTCGACGCGCCGACCGTGCGCGGCCTCGCTGCGCTGGTGCAAGCGGCCGCGCCCACCGAGGCCGTGGCGATTCCCTTGGCCAATCGCGCGGGACGCCTACCGTTGTCTTTCTCGCAACAGCGGTTGTGGTTCCTCGATCATCTGGACCACGCGGCAGGCGCGGCCTATCACTTGCCACTGGCCTTGAGCCTGAAGGGAGCGCTGGATAAAGGGGCACTGCAAGCCACCCTCGACCGCCTGGTAGCACGTCACGAAACCTTGCGCACGCGCTTCGAACTGGTGGACGACGAGCCACTGCAAAAAATCGCCCCCGCCGACTATGGCTTCCGACTGGAGCAACAGGACCTGCGCGCAATCGCCCCCGCTGAACGCCAGGCCACGCTTGAGCACCTCGGCCACATCAACGCCACGCAGCTGTTCGACTTGCACAGAGGGCCACTGCTGCGCGGCCACCTGGTGCAACTGGCCGATGAGGAACATGTGCTGTTCATCACCTTGCACCACATCGTTTCCGACGGTTGGTCCAACAGCGTGCTGGCCCGTGAGGTCAGCGTGCTCTACAACGCCTTCACCCAAAGCCAGAAAGATCCGTTGCCGCCCCTGGCGCTGCAGTATGTCGACTATGCCGCCTGGCAACGGCAATCCCTTGAAGGCCCGGCGCTGCAAGCGCAGATCGACTTCTGGCGGCAACACCTTGAGGGGGCGCCCGTGCTGCTGAACCTGCCGCTGGATCGTCCGCGACCGACGATACAGCGGTATACCGGCGGCATCATCGAGTGCAGCTTTTCGCCAGCCCTCAGCGCCGATCTGCGCGCGTTCAGCCAGGCCCGGGGCACCACCTTGTTCATGGTGCTGCTGGCGGGCTGGTCGGTGTTGATGAGTCACCTGAGCGACCAGACGGATGTGGTGGTTGGCACGCCGGTGGCCAATCGTCAGCGTCCGGAGCTGGAGGCGTTGATCGGTTTCTTCGCCAATACCCTGGCGTTGAGAGTCACCACCAGGCGCGACACCCGCATCGACGAACTGCTGGGGCGAATCAAGGATCTGACCTTGGCCGCCTACAATCACCAGGACCTGCCTTTCGAACAGGTGGTGAGCGCCCTGCAGCCGACTCGTAGCATGAGCCACAGCCCGTTGTTCCAGGTGATGTTGAGCCTGGACAACACGCCGCCGGCACCGTTGCAATTGCCCGGGCTTGAGGTGCAAACCCTCGCGAGCCCGCACAACACCACGCAGTTCGACCTGTCGCTGTCCCTGATCGACAATGGCGAGCGCATCGGTGGCAGTCTGCAATACGCCAACGACCTGTTCGATATCGCCACCGTGCAGAACATCGCCGGATTGTTTGCCACGGTCCTGGAAAACCTGGTGACCGACCCTCAGCAATCCATCGGTCAGTTGTTGCAGCGCACCCCAACGCTGGTGCGCTCGGCCAATGCCGTCGTCCAGCCCTCCATCGTCGAAGACGGCTCTACGCCGCTGCCTTACGAAGCGCCTCAAGGTGACACCGAGATTGCCATCGCGACCCTCTGGCAGGACCTGTTCAAACAGCAGCGGATCAGCCGCCATGACGACTTCTTCAGCCTCGGCGGCATTTCGCTGATGGCGGTGCAAATGGCCTCTCGCTTGCGCAAAATTCTTGGTAAACCGATCGCCGTGCGCGACCTGTTCGTCGAGCCGACCCTTGCCGGTTTCGCCAGGACTCTTGATGGCCAATCCCGGCCGGGAGCCCAGCGCAATCTGGTGCCGATCCGCCGTACCGGTTCCCAGCGGCCGCTGTATCTGGTCCACCCCCTGGGCGGCGAAGTGCAATATGCGCGGGATTTGGCGCCGGTGCTCGATCCCCAGATACCGGTCTATGGCTTGGCAGCCAGTGGCTTGGTGGCGGGCGAGGCACCGCTGGGCGATGTGCCGGCCATTGCAACGCGGTACCTGACAGCCATCCGTCAGGTCCAGCCGCAAGGTCCGTACCGGATCGCCGGTTGGTCGGCCGGTGGTCTGATCGCCTATGAAATGGCGCGTCAACTGCAGGCCGGCGGTGAAGTCGTGGAGTTCCTCGGCATCATCGATGCGTCGGCCCGTCCGGATCCGGTGCTGGAACAATCGATCAGCGAAGCGCAGTTCCTGATGGCCTGGCTGCCCCAGCAGGTCGACCCTGATCTGTTGCGGCAACTGACCATGCTGGCGGAACATTCGGACATCGACGCCATGCTGGCGCTGTGCACGAGCAACCGTCTGCTCCCGGAGGAGTTACCCAACGACATCGACGCCGCCCTGCTGCGCACTCATTTGGAAGTGGCTTATCGGATGCGACTGGCCATTGGCGCCTACGTCAGCCCACCCAGTGCGCTCAAGGTGTCGCTGTTCACCGCGAGCGAACAGCAACGTAGCGATCCGACCCTGGGCTGGCGTGCGTTGCTGCCCGATCAGGTGAGCGTGACGCCACTGCCCGGCACCCACAACACACTGGTCAAGCCCCCCCATGTGGCCCGGCTGGGGGAGGCAATTTCCCTGGCCTTGAAAACCGTCACCACGTCATAGACCGTCTTGGGCTGTCCTGCGAGCAATTCGCTGGGCAGCCCATGGTGTGGAAACTGACCCACCGCTATCGCGAGCAGGCTCGCTCGCACAAATTTCACTCCCAATCTGCGGGCCGAATTGTCCCTGTTTTCCGCTACAGACGTTTCCTACCTGCACCGCTTAAATACCCCCCAAGCTGAATCGTTTTTTGTGGATGGAGTCCACAGACGATGTCCGATCGCCCGCCGATCAGGACTGATACCCACCGCACGATCACTCTAAAAAAGGAGCTTTATGCATGTGATCATTACCGCCATCGGCTCAGCCGGTGACGTTCACCCATTCGTCGGGATCGGCCGCACCCTTGCAGCACGCGGGCATCGGATAACGTTCTGCGCCAGCGCGGCATTCGCGCCGGTGATCGAGCGCTGCGGCTTCAAGTTCCTGCCCTTGGGGACCCGTGAGGAGTATCAAGCGGTCATGGCTGACCCGGCGTTGTGGCACCCGCGCACGTCACTGCCCACCCTATGGAAAACCGTTGCCGGCACACTGCGCGAACAGTATCGGCTACTGGAGCAAGCGTGTGACGACGACACCGTCATGCTGGGTTCGTTGTGGGCGTTTTCCGCTCGCCTGCTGCAGGAAAGACACGGCATCCCACTGGTCACAGGCCAGGTCACACCGTTTGCCATCTGGTCGCCCCTCGCGCGCCCCGTCCATCCACCTGGAACGAACCTGCCGGCCTTCTTGCCGTATCCCTTGAGACGCCTGCTGCTAGGGGTCGTCGAGCACACCGTCCTCGATCGGCTTATGAAGCCTGAACTCAACGGTTTTCGCCGCGAGTTGGGTTTGCCCCCGGTCAAACGCATCATCAGTCAGTGGATCTCCTCGCCTGAGCGGGTATTGGGACTGTTCCCCGACTGGTTCGCACCGATCCAACAGGACTGGCCTGCCCAGACGGTACTCACTGGGTTCCCATTATTCGATGAATCCGGCTTCGAGGCGCTAGACGCCGAACTGCAGGACTTTTTGAGCGTGGCCCCACCCGTGGTGTTTACTCCGGGTTCGACGACGGTCAATGCCGAACAATATTTTGCCGCTGCGGCTCAAACGCTGAAGTTGATCGACCGCCGCGGCGTGTTCCTGACCAGCCAACCGGTAGACCCGTCGTTGTCCAGCGACGGCAGGATCCTGGTAAGGCCTTACGTCCCCATGAGCCAAATCCTGCCCCACACCTCGGCCCTGGTGCATCACGGCGGCGTCGGGACCACGGCCCTGGCAATCGCCGCCGGGGTGCCACAGATCACCACACCCTTTGCGCACGACCATTTCGACAACGCAGCGCGAATGCAACGTTTGGGATGCGGCTTGCAGGTTTCCACCCCGGCCACCGCCGAATCACTGGCCACAGCCCTGGACAAAGTGCTGAACAGTCCTGACGTGCGCGCCAGTTGTGACCGCTACAGCAAGCTGATGCCCAGTGGTGCCAGCGCCCGCACAGCAGCAGCGCTGCAAGTCGAGGCCGTCGCCCGCACCGCCATGTATCGCGTCGCGTAATCACGAATTGATTGGCGATTGACTCTGCGCTGCCCATGGCCTGGCCCCACGGCCTATTTTTCATTCGTTTCATCGGGCCAGCGGATCGGCCCACGGAGAACACCATGACCCAGACCCTGCCCGCATCAAACGCAGAGCACGTGCTTTATCCCCTCACCACCCCGCAACTGGACATCTGGCTGGACCAGGTGCTGCATGCCGACAGTCCGTTGTACAACATCGGCGGCTATGCCCGCATCAATGGCGCGGTCGACGCCACGCTGCTGCAGACGGCCTTCAACCAGGTCGTCAACGGACACGATGCCCTGCGGATCCAACTGGTGCCCGGCTCCAGCGAGCACCCTCTGCCGCGCCAACGTTTCCAGGGGCCGGTCGACGTCCCGCTGGCGGTGCACGACGTATCGGGCCATGCCGATCCAGAGGCCAGCGCACTGGCCTTGCTGCAGGCCAAGCTGCAAACCCCGTTTTCCTTTGATGATGGACTGCTGGTGCGCGCGGACCTGGTCAAGGTCCGGGAAGACCTCCACTACTGCTTCGTCAATTGCCATCACCTGATCATCGATGGCTGGTCCTTTGCCATGATTGGCCGAACACTCAGCCAGGCCTATACGGCCCTGCACGACCAGGTGCAAAACGCGGCACCGGCACCGACCTATCAAGCGTATGTCGAGCAGCAAGTTGCCAGCAAAGACTCGGTTTCGTTCCAGCGCCAACGCCAATACTGGTTGGAGAAATACCGCACGCTGCCCGAGCCCCTGCTCGCGCCCCGTCAGCCGGGTCGATTCGACCAGCGCCTGGCACCCAGCCAGAACCATGCCTGGCGCTTGCCTCGGGCGCTTTACAACCGTCTTGGCGAAAAAGCCAAGGCGGCGGGACAGGCAACGGTCTTCCACGTCATGCTCGGGGTGCTGTATAGCTACTTTGCGCGCACCGAGCAACGGGATGAAATCGTGATCGGCCTGCCCATCCTCAACCGGGCCAATGCCGCTCACAAGGCCACGATGGGCATGTTCGTCGGCATGAGCCCGGTCCGCCTTAGCCTGGGCACCGACCTGAGTTTCAGCGATCTGGTGGGCAAGATTGCCCTGACGCTCAAGCAGGATTATCGCTACCAGCGCTTCCCGCTGAGCGAATTGAACCGCGAGCTCGGCTTGCAGAACCTGGGCCGGCGCCAGTTGTTCGACGTGGTGGTGTCCTTCGAACAGGACCAGGACACCTGGTACGGACCTGCGCCGGCACAACCGGTCAAGCTCAGCAATGGCTACGAACAGATGCCATTGGCAATGCACGTTCGGGAGTCCGCACCAGAAGACGATGTGTGGATGCACTTCATCTACAACGAGGCCTATTTCGACGCGCCGCAGATCGAGGCCTTGCAACAACGCTTCATGAACATCCTGGAATGCGTGGCCGCCAATTTCGACGTGTCGGTCATGGCTCTCGACCCACTGCCACCCGCTGAGCGCCAACTGCTGCAGGAATGGAATCGCACCGACGTCGACTACCCCAAGGATGTGCTGCTGCATCAGTTGATCGAAGCCCAGGTCGCCGCTCGCCCCGACGCGATCGCGGTACGTTTCGCCGACCAGGCGCTAACCTATGAGGCGCTGAACCGCCAGGCCAACCGCCTGGCCCACGCCCTGCTGGAGACCGGGCTTGGCCGGGACGATCGCGTCGCCATCTGCATGGAGCGCAGCCTGGAGATGGTGGTCGGCTTGCTGGGCATTCTCAAAGCGGGTGCCGCCTACGTGCCGCTCGACCCGGGCTATCCGGCCGACCGCTTGAGCCATATGCTCAGCGACAGCGCACCCAGCGCCCTGATCACCACCCAAGGGTTATTGGCGAACCTGCCCGCCGTGACGATGCCCGTGCTGTGCCTGGATACCGAGGCTCAAGCATTGTCCCGACAACCGGCGCACAACCCGGACGCCGCTGCGCTCGGGCTGACGCCTCGGCACCTGGTCTACGTGATCTACACCTCGGGCTCCACCGGCTTGCCCAAAGGCGTGATGAACCAGCATGACGGGGTCGTGAATCGATTGCTCTGGGCGCGCGATGCCTATGGGGTCGATGAACACAGCCGGATCCTGCAAAAAACCCCGTTCAGTTTCGATGTGTCGGTCTGGGAGTTTTTCCTGCCGTTGCTCAGTGGCGCGCAACTGATCGTCGCCGCCCCCGACGGGCACAAGGACCCAAGCTATTTGATGGACATCATGGCGAGCGCCGGCATCACGCTGCTGCACTTTGTCCCGTCGATGTTGCAGGTCTTTCTCGACCAGGTGGAGCCGCAGCGGTTGCCCGCGCTCCGGCAGGTCCTGTGCAGCGGCGAGGCCTTGCCCCATGCCTTGCAGAAGCGCTTTTTCGAATACTTGCCAACGGTGCAGTTGCACAATCTCTACGGCCCCACCGAAGCGGCCATTGACGTGACGGCATGGCATTGCCGGCCCGATGTGCACGACGGCATCGTACCGATCGGACGGCCAATCGCGAACATCCAGATGCATGTCCTCGACGCGAACCTGAAACCACTGCCCCCGGGGGTGGCCGGCGAACTGCATATCGCAGGCCTCGGGGTCGCGCGAGGTTACCTGAACCGTCCCGAACTGACGGCCGAACGGTTTATCCATGACCCTTTGCGCAGCGAGCCCCAGGCCCGGCTGTACAAGACCGGCGACCTTGGGCGTTGGCTGCCCGATGGCAGCCTCGAATACCTGGGACGCAACGATTTCCAGGTAAAAATTCGCGGCCTGCGCATCGAATTGGGCGAGATAGAAGCCCACCTGCTCGCGTGCGACGGTGTCAAGGACGTGGTCGTGATCGCCCGCCAGGACGCCGGGGATGCATACCTCAGCGCCTATTGGGTGAGCGAGCCCGGATGCACGCCTTCTGCGCAAGCGCTGCAGAGGACCTTGCGCCAACAGGTGCCTGACTACATGGTGCCCAGGCACCTGATTGAGCTTGAGCAGTTCCCGTTAAGTGTCAACGGCAAGCTGGACCGCAAGGCCCTGCCCGAGCCAACAGCCACCCAGGGCACCGATACGACAGCGCCTCGCACGGCCTTGGAGCAGGCACTCGTCGAGCTGTGGCAGGAAAACCTCATGCGCTCGTCACTGGGCATTCATGACAACTACTTCATGCTGGGCGGCGACTCCCTGAAAGTCATCCACTTGCAGATCAACGCCCGTGAACAAGGCATTGCGCTGACCCTGGCGCAGGTCTACCAGTCCCCGACCATCGCCCAGTTGGCCGAGGCCCTGGAGTCCGGGCCAACGTCGGCCGCCAGCCTTGAGCCCTTGACCCATGTAGAGGCTTTCGCCCAGGTTCCGTCGGCGATCCGTCTGGCCAGCGAAGGCGTGTTCGATGACGTGTTTGCCGCCTCGCAGCTGCAGGTCGGGATGATTTATCACTCGATGATGCACCCGGATTCGGCGATCTATCACGACATCTTCCGCTACCGCTTGCGCCTGCGTTGGAATGCCCCCGCCTTTGAGCGAGCCTGCAAGGCATTGATCTGGCGTCACCCGGCCTTGCGCATGTCGTTCGATATCGGTCACGCCGAGGTGCCCATGGCCCGGGTGCACTCGACGGTCGAGCCCCCCGTGCACGTCATTGATGTCTGCTCGCTGAGCCCCGACGCCCGGACACAAGCCATTGCCAGCTACGTGGAGAAACGCAAGCGTTACCGCGAAGACTGGCATCGGGCGCCGCTGTATCAGTTTTGCGTGTTCGTCGCACAGAGCGAAATCGACCTGATCTTCAGCTTCCACCATGCGATTCTCGACGGTTGGAGCGTCGCCACCTTGATGCGCGACCTGGTCACGCTCTACACCTCGGCGCCTGGCACCGACGCACTGCCGGCCCTGACCACCACACCGGCCGACTTCGTGGCCCTGGAGCAAGAGGCCACGGCAACGGATACCCACCGCCGGTTCTGGCGCGACTACTTGCACGAGGCCCCCGCCGCCGCCATGACCAGCTGGGTTCATGCAGTGGCGCCAGACCCGACGCCACACCGCTCGGCCTACCGTGAACTGCCCGCCGCGGACCTGGCCCGCCTCGAAGCGTTCTGCCAGGCGCGGGACCTGCCCTTGCGCGCGGTCCTGCTGACGGCCCACGGCTTCGCCCAGGCGATCATGTCCAATCAAAAGGAAGTGCTGTGTGGCGTGATCAGCCATGGCCGGCCGGCGTTCGAAGATGCCGCCTCGATCCTGGGGCTGTTCCTCAATACCTTGCCGGTACGGTTCAGCAGCCAGGGCCAGAGCTGGCTGGCGATGATCCAGGCAACGATTGCCCAGGAACAACAGGTATTCGCCCATCGGCGCTATCCGTTCGCATTGATTCATCGCGAGACCGACGTGGCCTTGAACGTGGTGTTCAACTACGTCGACTTTTACGTGCTCAAGGACCTGCTGACCCAAGGCGAAGAAATCCTCACCGAGTGGGAAACCACGGAAGCGAGCAACTACGACTTGCTGACCACCCTGGGCCGCCACCCAGCCAACGGTTCGCTGATGGTGAAGATGGACTACTGCACCGCGCGTGTCCCCACCTGTCAGGTCGAAGCCTATGCCGATTACCTGCTGCGCACGCTGGAACTGATGATCGCCGCGCCTGACGCCAAACCGGCCATACCGGCCTGGCAGCCCCCCGTCGAACGAACCACGTCAAGCGCCACTGCCGCCTCGCCCCACGACAACCTCTCGAGCTTGTTATTGGACAGTTTCGCGCGCCATGGCGAGCAGACTGCCGTGAGTCTGGGCCAGGTGCGTCTGTCCTATGGTCAATTGCACGACACTTGCGCGCAACTGGTGAGCTGGCTGCAGCGGCACGGTATCGGCCAGGGTGACCGGGTCGCGATCATGATGCCCCGCTCGCCCGACCTGATCGTCGCGTTGTTGGGTGTCGTACAGGCTGGCGCCGCGTACGTCCCCATCGACCTGAGCTATCCGAACGAGCGTATCCAGCTGATTCTCGAAGACTCGCAACCACGCCTGGTGCTATTCGCCGATGCGTCTGCGGACCTGGCGATGACCCTGGCGGGCCAGGCCGATACGCGCCATTGGGACAGCGTGGTCGCCGGCTTCGACAACGATCTGGCGGGCAGCCACCAACGGGTGGCCGCCATTGCCGCCGGCGTCATGGCCGAAGACAACGCCTACTTGCTCTATACCTCGGGCTCGACCGGCCGCCCCAAAGGCGTGGCCATGCCGCACCAGGCATTGACCAATATGATCCTCTGGCAGAACCGTCAGCAGGCGCAGGACGTCAACGCGGCGCAACCGCTGAAGACGCTGCAATACGCGCCCATTTCGTTCGACGTTTCGTTCCAGGAAATTTTCTCGACCTTGTCCAGCGGGCATGAGCTGGTGATGATTGACGAAGGGTTGCGCTATGACTTCATCCGCTTGCTGAAGTTTATTGGCGCGCAAGAGGTCAATCGCCTGTTCCTGCCCTATGTCGCCTTCCAGGGTTTGGCTGAAGTCGCCACACAGCTCGGTATCCACCCCACCTCGTTGCGCCAGATCAACGTCGCTGGTGAGCAGCTGAAAATCACCGCCGAAATCCGTGCCCTGATTGACCGCCTCGGCATTTGTCGGATCGAGAACCACTATGGCCCGACCGAGGCCCATGTGGTCACGAGCCTGCGACTTGAAGGCGTGACGGCGACCTGGCCGAGCATGCCGCCCATCGGCACGCCCATCGACGGGGTGCGCATGCATGTCCTCGACGCGGCGGGCAACTCCTGCCCGGTCGGCGTGACGGGCGATCTGTTCATCGAAGGGGTCTGCCTTGCCAATGGCTACTGGAACCGTCCCGACCTGACCGACGAACGCTTTATCTATCGCCAGCTCGAAGGCCAGACCAGGCGCTTGTATGAAACCGCAGACATCGGCTTCTACTTGCCAGGGGGCGATCTCGTGTACCAAGGCCGCAGCGACGCCCAAGTCAAGATCCGCGGTTACCGCGTCGAGCTCGGCGAGATCGAAGTGGCCATGCTCGGCTCTGCCCGGTTCAGGGCCGACATCGAGCAGGTGGCGGTCATCGACAAGACAGCAACCGATGGCAGCCGTTATCTGGTGGGGTTCGTCCAGGCACTGCCGGGGTGCGAGCCGGACCTGGACCAATTCAAGGCGGAAATGCGCCTGGCACTGCCCGACTATATGGTGCCGAACACACTGGTCAGGATCGCGAAGCTACCGCTCGGGCCCACGGGCAAGATCGACCGGCAGCGCTTGCAGAAGATCGAAGTCCAGACCACCTTGCAGCGTCCCTTCATCGGCCCTCGCAATGCCATGGAGGATCTGCTGCAAGCCTACTGGCAGGAAACCCTGGACCTGGACAGCATCAGCATCCACGACAACTTCTTCGAGTTGGGGGGCAATTCGCTCAAGGCAGTACAACTGGTGGCCATGCTCGCCAGGCATCAACGCCTGGAACCTTCGCTGTCCGACTTCATCCAGGCGCCGACCATCGCCGAGTTCGCCCAAGTGCTGCAACAGACCGAAACCGGACACCCCGGCACCAGCGCGCTGGTGGACTTCAGGAATGCCACGCGCCGTCCGACGTTGTTCCTGGTCCACCCCATCGGCGGACACGTGCTGTGCTATGCGGCATTGGCACGGGTGCTCAAGGACCAGGTCCACCTGTATGCCCTGCAAGCGCCGGGCACATGGGATGCCCGCGAGCCGTTGCAATCGGTGCAGGCCCAGGCGGTGTACTACGCGGACGCCATTGAACAGGTCGCACCTGATGGCCCCTTGAACATCGGCGGCTGGTCTTATGGGGGCGTCGTGGCGTATGAGCTGGCGAGCGAGTTGCAGCGACGCGGACGGTGCCTGCATAACGTATTCCTGCTGGACACTATCGTGCGCGTCAGGCAGGGCGAGGTGCAGATAGAACGCAGCGAGTTCATGAACTGGTTCATGTGGGAATTGCTCAGCGGCGACGGACAGAAGGACTACGCCTACCACGCCCTGGACTTCTCCTCCCTGGACGACCCACAGGCCTTCGCGGCGATCCGGCAGCACGGCATCGACCAGGGCATTTTCGACGAGACCATCACCCTGGCGACGCTCGATCAGTTGTTCCGCGTGTTCCATGCCAACTGGCAAGGGCTGCTGGACTATCGCTTTGCGCCACTGGACCTGCCCATCACGTTGTTCGCGGCGGATGTCGAGCTGCCCGATGTGCTGCAAGCCCCTCATGAACTGGTGGGCACCGCCTTCCGCGACCCATACCGCGGCTGGCGCTCGATTGCGCCCCAGGTACAACGAGTCGCCGTGGAGGGTGACCATCTGACCATGATGCGTGAGCCGCACATCGAGCGTGTGGGTCAATTCATCCGGTCGCGGATCGACCTGGCCCGGGTCAGGAGCGTCGAGTCCGTGGGCGCATTGGCTTAACCGTGACCAACGATCACGGGGCCGGATTGACGGCCCCGCTTGACTCCATCGCCTGGTCATTCCGGGCTCGATACAGGTGAAACAGCATGACAGCACCCAAAAAAGCCATTGTCGCCGGCGCCGGGATCGGCGGGCTGACAGCCGCCATCGCGCTGCAGCGTGCGGGTTGGCAGGTCAAGGTCTTCGAAGCGGCCCAGACGCTGCGCACCGGTGGTACCGGCTTGTCCGTCATGGCCAATGCCATGGCCGCGTTGCATTCGATTGACGCCCATGTTCCGGTGGAACAGGCAGGCCAGGTGATCCGCGACTTCTTCTTCAAGAAACACCAGGGCGATGCCATCACCCGCATGCCGATCCACGAGATCGGCGAACAGCTGGGTCATCCCAGTGTGAATATCCAGCGCCCGCTGTTGCTACGTGCATTGGCACAACAGCTCGCACCCGACACCTTGCGAACCGGGTTGCGCTGCGCCGGGTATGACCCTCTTCCCGATGGCGTCATGGTGCGGTTCGAAGACGGCAGCCTGCAGGAAGCGGATCTGTTGATTGGCGCCGATGGCCTGAACTCGGTGATCCGCCAGCAGATGCTCGGCGAAACCCCCACACGCCCCTCGGGCTATGTCGCCTGGCTGGCGGTGGCGCCCTTCAGCCATCCGGTCATGACCGAAGGCTACGTGGCGCATTACTGGGGACGCGGCAAGCGCTTCGGGCTCTGCGATGTCGGGGACGGCCAGGCGTATTGGTGGGGCACCTGCAATCACGAGAACGCGGCGGATGCCGCCTTGAGCATCAGCAAGCAGGAAGTGCTCGCGGCCTACGCTGGCTGGGCGCCGGAAGTCGTGGCCGCCATCGAGGCCACCCCTGAGAGTGCCCTACTGAAAATGCATGCTCGGGATCGCCATCCCGTCGAGCAATTCTGCGATGGACACGTGGTGCTCTTGGGCGATGCGGCTCACCCCATGCTGCCCAGTCTGGGTCAAGGCGCGGCGCAGGCGATCGAGGATGCCGTAGTCCTGGCCGACCTGCTCGCGCGAACGCCGGACCTGCGCACCGCACTGCTGCATTACCAGGCCCATAGACACCCCCGGGCCAACGGGATCGTCAATGCCGCTCGCTTCATGAGCGGCATCGAGCAAGCCGAGTCGACCCTCGCCTGCTGGCTTCGAGAATGGTATTTGCGCCTGACGCCACAGCGCAGCCTGCGTAAAAAGAACATCGATATCCTCTCGTTCAAGCCCTGCGCGTAAACCGCCAGAACGGCCACTGGGCGACCAGGCTGGACGGCGCGGAACCCCGTCCGACCACCCACGCCCAGAGAGCGTCAATGACAGAAAGCGACTCCCATACAGACAAAAAACGACACACATCGGGATAAAAATCGCGAAATGAGAAGTCTTCACCATACTGGGAACCCAGGGTCGGGAGACTACTGCCAGACAACTCCTACAATGACGGCCATGAAAAACACAGCCGTTCAAGCACCAGCATACGAACACAACCCTTTAATTTAACTGGATATTTTTTCTAAGATCGCGCTGAAACCTGTCCCCGCAGCGATCACCACCGAGGAAAAAATCTTTGACCCAACGTGTTTTTTTTGCCCGCAGGTATCAAAAAACCAGCACCCAACGACTGAACCGGAATGTCCCTGTTTTCCCTTACAGACTTTTCCTACATGGAAACGCCTAATAGCCCTACCGGCTAAACCGTTTATGTCAATAGGTTCACAAGACCGATATTGACGCCAAGTATCAACTTCAGAAGAGGCTTCAGCATTTTAGAATGCGGTCGGATTTCTTCCGTCAACGGTCAGAGATGCGGAGTTTTTTCGAGTCAGCAGGATAAGGACAATGAATCGACATGCGTGTATTGAGGGGGCGGAAAAATCGCACCTCTACGTAGAGCTAGGAAAGCTGATTTCAAGTGTCGGACACGAGAGTTTCTTGACTAACATGCACCAGATGATCGAAACATCAGTGCCTGTCAGTCGACTCGAATTGAGTGAATGGACAGCCGACGCCCCCCAGTCGAATGTCCTCGATGTACAGCTGCTGGGGTATGCAGGTTCGGAAAAAAACGTGCACATGCAATCCCCCTGCCCCACCACGGCGATAGAGCGCAACGATCATCCGTTGGTGAAAAGAGTGTTGGAGGTGGATGACGCCCTGCTGATCCATCTGAACGCACGGATGAAGGACGAAAGAGGCAACGACTGCCTCGGCACCTCCCACCAATGCATTCTGATTTCACGCAAGGCCAACCGCCGTTGTGTGATTTCGTTGCAACGCCCCCAGGTACAGCGCGACTTTTCCCTCCAGGAACTGTCCTTTTTGAAGTACCTTTCCGAAACGCTGTTACCCCTGGCCGAGCGTCACGCGCACCTCAATCGTCAATGTTTCAAAGCCCCTGGCAGCGCCTCGAGCCATCCGCTCGATGCCGCCGATCAGAGCCAACTGCAGCGTGATTTCAACGATCGACTGAGCCCCTGCGATGTGACCCTTTCCGTGCGGGAAAAAGAGGTCTGCCTGGGCCTGCTGGCCGGGGGTACCGTGCCGGAGATCGCGGAAAAGCTACAGGTCAAGAACAGCTCCATCGAAACCTACCTCAAGCGTGCCGCCGCCAAGCTGGGCGTGAGCGGGCGGCATGGGCTGGCGAAGTGGATGATCGGATCATGACGGCCCGCCGCAACCCGCCTGCCTGCGCCTGTGGTGCATGGCCAGGCACCACAATGAGACAACAGGTCGATGCATAAACTCTTGAGTCCCCTGGCCGCCGCGGCGTTCATGCTGGGCGGTTGTTCGCTTATCCCGGACTACCAACGCCCCGCCGCACCGATCGCCGGGCAGTATCCGCAAACCTCGGCCTATGCCCCGGCCTTGTCGGGGCCCCTGGCGGCCGAACAGGGTTGGCGTGACCTGTTCCAGGATCCGGTGCTGGCACAACTGATCGAAAGCGCGCTGGCCAACAACCGCGACTTGCGGGTAGCGGCCCTGAACGTCGAGGCCTACCAGGCGCAGTATCGGATTCAACGGGCGGACCTCTTCCCGGCAATCAGTGCCAACGGCACCGGTTCGCACCAGCGCCTGCCGGCCAGCCTCAGCGGAACCGGCGACGCCGCCATCAGCCGTTCGTATTCCGCCACACTGGGGATCAGCGCCTATGAGCTGGACCTGTTCGGGCGCATACGCAGCCTCAGCGACCAGGCGTCGCTGACCTATCTGTCCAGTGAAGAAGCCCGGCGCAGCAGCCAATTGAGCCTGGTGGCCAGCGTCGCCAGTGCCTACCTGACCTGGCGTGCCGATCAGGAGCTGCTGGCGTTGACCCAGGACACGCTGCAATCCTACGAGCAAAGCCTGCGCCTGACCGAACGCAGCAACCAGGTCGGTACCGCCTCGGCCTTGAACCTGAGCCAATCGCGAACCTCGGTGGAAAGCGCCAGGGCCAGCCTGGCCAGGTTCCAGCGCCAGGTCGCCCAGGACCGCAACAACCTCACGTTGCTGGTGGGCACGTCGGTTGCCGATGACCTGCCCGGCCGCCCATTGTCATCGGACCTGCTCAGCGAAGTACCGGCGGGCCTGCCGTCGGACTTGCTGCAACGCCGGCCGGACATCCTTGGGGCCGAGTACCTGTTGCAATCGGCCAATGCCAATATCGGCGCGGCCCGTGCCGCGTTTTTCCCGAGCATCAGCCTGACAGCCAACGCAGGCAGTTCCAGCAAAGAACTGTCCGGGCTATTCAAGGGCGGGTCGGGCAGCTGGATGTTTCAACCGCAGATCAACCTGCCGATTTTCAACGCCGGCAGCCTTCGGGCGAGCCTGAACTACTCGAAAGTCCAGAAAGACATCCGCGTGGCGCAATACGAGAAAGCCATCCAGACCGCCTTCCAGGAAGTGTCCGATGGCCTCGCGGCGCGCAAGACCTATAAAGACCAATTGATCGCCCAGCGCGACCTGGTGCAAGCCAACCAGGACTACTACCGCCTGGCGGAGCGGCGCTATCGCATTGGCGTGGATAGCAGCCTGACGTTCCTTGATGCCCAACGCTCGCTGTTCAACGCCCAGCAAACCCTGATCGTCGACCGGCTCTCGCAACTGCTCGCTGAAGTCAACCTGTACAAGGCCCTGGGCGGGGGGTGGGTAGAACGCACAAGCAACGTGACTGTGAGGTGACTGCAGATGGGCACATTCGAACCCGGGACCCTGGTGCGCTTGCGCTCGGGAGGTAAGACGATGGTGGTCAAACATTCCTCGTCCATCTCCCAGATGCCGGATACCTTGCTGCTCCTGTGCGAGTACCGGGCCAAGAATCGCCTGGTGCAAGGCTTCTATGCGACACGCGACCTGATCCCAGCCGTCGCCGGTTCGGATACGGAGCGGTCGTAGCGGACGAAATAGACCGCTGTGACGAGGGAGTAAATCCCCTTGCCACAAATGCCACATCAGACCGTGCGCGAGTACTGAACCGTCTGGTTCGCGCCCAGGTACGCGTCGAAGGCCATGGCCACGTTGCGCATCATCAATTGTCCCTGGGGCAACAACACCAGCTCATCGTCGCGAAGGTCCAGCAACCCATCGCGCACCAGCTCCTGGAGCCGGTCCAGGGCATCGGCGAAGTACTCGGTAAACCGAATGCGATGGGCGCTCTCGATCCGCGCGAAATCGATGCGGCCGTGACACATCAATTCGCTGATGACCTCGCGCCGCAGGCGATCGTCGTCGCTCAGCCGATAACCACGTTGCACCGCCAGCAAGCCTTGATCCAACCGGGCGTAATACTGGGAAAGCTCCTTGACGTTCTGGTTGTAGCTGTCGCCCACCTTGCCGATCGAGGACACCCCCAGGCCTATCAAGTCACAGTCGGCGTGGGTGGAATAACCCTGGAAGTTACGCTGCAGGCTGCCCTGGGCGCGGGCGCGTACCAGTTCGTCATCCGGCAAGGCAAAGTGATCCATGCCGATGTAGACGTAGCCGGCTTCAGTCAGGCGATTGATGGTCAGTTCCAGCAACTCCAGCTTGCGCTCTGGCGGCGGCATGTCTTCTGGTCGGATCATCCGTTGCGCCCGCACCCGTTGCGGCAGGTGGGCGTAGCTGTAGGCCGCGATCCGGTCCGGACGCAGGGCGATGATCTTGCTCAAGGTGACATCGAAACTGGCAATGGTCTGCAAGGGCAGGCCGTAGATCAGATCGACGCTGACCGACCTGAAGCGCGCCAGGCGTGCGGCTTCCACCAGCTCGACAACCTGGGCTTCGCTTTGCACTCGATTGACAGCGATCTGCACCTGGGCATCGAAATCCTGGACGCCAAAGCTCAGACGGTTGAACCCCAGCTGGCGCAGGCCTTGGATCTGTTGCGCATCGATGGTCCGCGGGTCGACCTCGATGGAAAACTCATGGGCATCGCTGTCGTCCATGTCGAACGACTGGTGTAGGCAGTCCATCAGGTCGGCCAGTTGCTCATGGGTCAGGTACGTCGGCGTGCCCCCGCCCAGGTGCAGTTGAGTCAGTTTGCGCGAGCGGTCGAACAAGGCCGCCTGCAGGGCAATTTCGCGCTTGAGATAGCTCAGGTATTCGACGGCGCGATGGGTCTTGCGCGTGATGATTTTGTTGCACGCGCAGTAATAGCAGAGGCTCTGGCAGAACGGGATATGGATGTACACCGATATCGACTTGGGCGATGGCGCCTGGTTACTGCGTTGGGCAGCCTGCTGGTATTCGTCCATGGCAAAGGCCTGGTGGAACTGCGGCGCCGTCGGATAGGAGGTGTAGCGCGGCCCTGGGCGGTCGTATTTCTCCACCAGGGTACGATTGAAACCGGATGCAGCACTCATGATGGGTTCAACTTTTCAAAAGGGTGTGGGCCTGCGTCATCCAGTCCTGAGTCGAACAGATTGCAGATCGCATCGACGTTCAAGCGCCCGGCGGGCAGGATGCCGATAAACCGGCTCGACAGTTCGATCAATCCCTGGTCATGCAACGCTTCCAGCGACGGCCAGGCAGACGCGAAATGCTCGCGAAACACCAGGCCGAAACGTGCCTCGATGGCCAGGATATCCAGCTCCAGGTCACAGGAAAGCTGCTCGGTCACGCTCGCCTTGACCTGATCCTGCGCTTCGCAGCGCCAGCCGCGACACACCGGCAACTGCCCGGCGTCCAGCTGTTGGCAATATTGATGCAGGTCATCGGTGTTCTGTACATACAGGTGCTCGATCTGCGTGATGGCCGACAAACCGAAGCCCACATGATCACAGCAACCGTGACGGCTAAAACCCTGGCAATTGCGATGCAGGCGTCCGTGCTCCTGGGCCACCGCCAGGTCATCGTCGGCCCTGACGAACTGGCCCAGGCCGATGTAGTGATAACCGGCGTCAGTCAGTTGCTCACAGCAGATCCGCCGCATGGCGTCTTTGTCGACCGTGCTGCAAAAGGCGCCAGCGACCCCGGCGTTTTTCGAGCGATAACGATATGGTGCGCGGGCATAGTCGAAAACGTGCAACCGGTCCGGTTCCAGTTCGATCAGCGTCGCCAGTTTCAGGGCGAAACTGCTGGGCGTCTGCCAAGCGTGGCCATAGCCCAGGTCAATGTTGATGGAGCGAAAACCAAACGTGCGCGCCGCATCGATCAACGAATGGATCGGTGCCGGGTTCTGGTAGCAATCGACCGACAGATCGCTGTCGACGCCAATGTCGGGGACACCGATGCTGACATGGGTGAAACCCTGGTCACGGATCAGCCCCATGGTCGACCAATCCGTGTGGTGCAGGTCCACCTCGATGCTGTGATCGCCGCCGTCGTACTCATTGAAGTCGAAGCGCTTGCGCAGATCACCCATCAGCTTCTGCAGGTGAGCGATCACCGGTGTGCCACCGGTCAGGCAAAACTGCTCGACGCGTCGCCCTGCCCCCAGGTGGCACCCAACCAACCCCAGCTCATGCGTCAACCGTTGCAGATAGCCCTCGATCTCACCGCACCGGCAGTCGCTGGCCAGGGGCGAACACGACGCCAGCCGCAAACGCGAAGGCAGGTGCACCGCCAGGGACAAGGGCCGTCGTGTCTGCCGGCTGCTGCGTAACCCTCGAAGCAGGTCGAGCGAACCGATGCCTGTGTGGAATCTACGCGTACCGACCGGACAATCGAAATCAGCCACCACAGGGGCACGTCCCGAGGGTCGCTCACTGAGGGTATGGAACGGGTCGAACATGACAATCTCCGAGTGGCTGTGCGGGAGCAGTTTGCGGGGTAACCCGCCGGGGCACCTTGACCTGTATCAAGCGCCTTGGAACCACCCGCCAGCGCTTACCAGGTGACGTAGAACATGGCCTTGGCCAGCAGCACGATCGCGACCATATGCAGGAACACGCTGGTATGAATGATGCGCACGTAGCGAGCGTTCATGCGCCCGCTCCTGAACAGCCACATGGCCCAGAGGAAATGCCCCAGCACACTGCCCGCCAACAGGACCTTGAACCCCAGCAGCAACCCGAAGGATGACTGCAGCGGCGACGACAGCACCGGCCAATAGCGCAGCCAGACCATGCCAATGCCCGCGCCGAACAGCACCAGCAGCACCCACGGCATCAACTGCCGAGCGCGTTGGCTGATGCCTTGCTCCAGCAACACCATGACCTTGGCGGGCAGTTGCTTGCGAATGCTCTCCAGGAACAGGACTTCGAAGAAAACCGTGCCGATGAAAACCAGCGCGGCAAACAGATGCAAGGTCAGAAACAACGGATAACTCATGAGCGTCCTCGGTCGCCCTCTGCAGCGGGGCGATGGTTTATTCGAGGTTATCGCGCTGTCCCGAAAGTGAGGTTGATGTCAATCAAGGAACCCCCTATCAGTCGCCACAGAACCTGTGGGAGCGGGCTTGCTCGCGAAAGCGGTGTGTCAGTCACGGCAATGTCGACTGATTCGCCGCCTTCGCGAGCAAGCCCGCTCCTACAAAAGAACGTCATTCGGCCTTGAAAGCGTCAACGGAACGTTGTTTTTTGCTCATCCCGACAATACCACTGATCAGTTAGTCCGACTTTTTGACACTTTCCCCGATATGTGGTCACAACTTTTGCGCGCCGCTGGGTCATAACTCGGAGGTCGTCGATGGAATGTTGACGTCTACCTAGGTTGAAGCCTGATACGGAGATAAGCTTATGATTTTCAACGTACAAAATTTTGGCGCCAAAGGAGATGGCATCACAGACGACACGGCAGCCATCCAGAGTGCGATTGATGCGGCGGCCGCGGCCGGCGGTGGGCAGGTGTACATGCCCACCGGCACCTACATCGTTTCGGCAGGAGAGGAACCTTCCGATGGCTGCCTGATGCTCAAGAGCAACGTCTACCTGTACGGCGACGGCATAGGCGAAACCACGGTCAAAGTGGCCGATGGCTCCGACACCAAGATCACCGGCATTATCCGCTCGGCCTACGGTGAGGAAACCCACGATTTCGGCGTCAGCAACCTCACCATCGACGGCAACCGGGGCAACACCACCGGCAAGGTCGACGGCTGGTTCAACGGCTATATTCCCGGCGAAGAAGGCTACGACTCCAACGTCACCCTCGACAGCGTCGAGATCAAGGATTGCTCCGGGTACGGTTTCGACCCCCACGAGCAAACCGTCAACATGATCATCAAGAACAGCGTGTCCCACGGCAACGGCCTGGACGGCTTCGTCGCCGACTTCCTCAGTGACAGCACCTTCGAAAACAACATCGCCTACGACAACGACCGCCACGGTTTCAACGTCGTCACCAGCACCCACGATTTCACCATGACCAATAACGTCGCCTACGACAACGGCGGCAATGGCATCGTGGTCCAGCGCGGTAGCGAGGACATCCCCTCGCCCAACAACATCACCATCACCGGGGGCGAGGTGTATGGCAACGGCGCCGAAGGGGTGCTGATCAAGCTCTCCAGCGTGGTGACCGTCAGCGGCATCGACATTCACGACAACAACAGCGCCGGGATCCGCATCTACGGCAGCAACCACGTCGAAATCATCGACAACACCCTCAACAACAATTCCCTGGGCGGTGCCGTACCAGAGATCATCATCCAGTCCTACGACGACACCCAGGGCGTGTCCGGCAAGTACTTCAACGGCAGCGACAACCTCATCCAGGGCAACACCATCAGCGGCAGCGACCTGTCGACCTATGGCGTGGCAGAGCGCAACGAAGACGGCACCGACAGCAACGCCATCATCGCCAACACCATCAGCCACACGAGCAAGGGCGCCACGCTGGTCTATGGCGACGGTAGCTACGTCAGCGCCACGGTGCCCATGACCACCGTGCAAGGCACGGCGGGCAACGACACGCTGCTGGGCAGCGCCGCCAACGAGATCTTCTACGGCGGCGCAGGCAACGACACCATCAATGGCGCGGCCGGTAGCGACACCCTCGTCGGCGGCGCCGGCATCGACAAACTCACCGGTGGCACCGGTGCCGATACGTTCCGGTTCGTCGCGCAATCGGACAGTTACCGCAACGCCACCACCAGCTTCGATGACACCATCACCGATTTCGACGTCACCCAGGACAAGATCGACCTCGCTGGCCTCGGTTACACCGGCCTGGGCAATGGCCGTGGTGGCACCCTGCAGGTCCGCTACAGCGCCAGCAGTGACCGCACCTACATCAAGGACTACGACGCCGACGCCAACGGCAATCGCTTCGAGCTGATTCTCTCAGGCAACCTGGCCAGCACCCTGACCGCCAGCAACTTCATCTTCAATCGCGTGATCACCGGCACCAGCGGTAACGACTCGCTGCTGGGCAGCGATGCGGCCGACACCCTGCTTGGTCTGGCGGGCAATGACAGCCTCAGCGGCGGCGCCGGCGACGACAAGCTCGACGGCGGTGCTGGCAAGGACACCCTCACCGGTGGCGCCGGGGCGGACACCTTGGTGTTCTCCAACCGCCTGGACAGCTACCGCAACTACAACACCGGCGGCGCCAACCTGGGCGACCTGATCACCGACTTCGACATCAGCGCCGACAAGATCGAGCTCTCCGCCATGGGTTTCACCGGCCTGGGGGACGGCAAGAACAACACCGTGTACCTGGTGCTCAACAGTGCCGGCACCAAGACCTACATCAAGTCCCTGGAGGCCGACGCCAACGGCAACCGCTTCGAAGTGGCGCTGGACGGCAATTACCTCAACACCCTGACCAGCGCCAACTTCGTCTTCGCCACGTCGTCGCCGACCAACCAGGCGCCCGTGGTGGCGACGCCGTTGCTGGACCAGAACGCCACCGAAAACACCCCGTTCAGCTACGTGGTGCCGGCTACCAGCTTCACCGATCCGGATAACGACAGCCTGAGCTACACCGCCAAACTCGCCAATGGCAGTGCCCTGCCCAGCTGGCTGATCTTCGACGCCGCCACCCGCACCTTCAGCGGCACGCCGCCCGACACCGCGTCGGGCACCTACGCCATCCAGGTCACCGCAACCGACGGCAGTAACGCCACCGTCAGCGATAGCTTTACCCTCGCCGTGCAGGACGTCCCCATCGCCATTGTGATCAATGGCACGCCGAACAACGACACGCTGACCGGCACCGCGGACAATGAGCAATTGTTCGGGGGCGCGGGCAACGACACCCTCGATGGCGACGCCGGCAACGACATCCTGGTCGGCGGCACCGGGGTGGACAAACTCACCGGTGGCACCGGGGCCGATGTGTTCCGCTACACCTCGAAACTCGACAGCTACCGCACCAGCTCCACCAGCGCCAGTGACCAGATCCTCGACTTCGACGTAGCGGCGGACAAGATCGACGTCTCGACGCTCGGCTACACCGGCCTGGGCAATGGCCGTGACGGCACGCTGCAGGTGACCTACAGCGCCTCGACCAACCGCACCTATCTCAAGGACTTCACGATCGACGCCAACGGCAATCGCTTCGAAGTGTCGCTAGCAGGTAACCTGACCGGCAGCCTGACGGCCAGTCACTTTATCTTCGCCGATCAGAACCCCACCACCAACGTGGCGCCGGTCGTGGCTATCGCGCTGCTGGACCAGAACGCCAGTGAAAACACCCCCTTGAGCTACACCCTGGCCAGCAACAGCTTCACAGACGCCAACCAGGATGTACTGACCTACACCGCCACCCTCGCCAACGGCAACGCCCTGCCCGCGTGGTTGAGTTTCAATGCCACCAGCCTGACCTTCAGTGGCACCCCAACCAGCACCGCGGCAGGCAACTACGACGTGTTGGTCAAGGCCACCGATCCCTCGGGCGCCTCGGTCAGTGACAGCTTCGCCCTGGTGGTGGCCGACACGCCCGCCAACACCATCACCGGCACCAACAACGCCGAAACCCTCAATGGCACGACAGGCGCGGACCTGATCCTTGGCCTGGGCGGCAACGACACGATCAAGGCCGGCACCGGCGCGGACATCATCGACGGCGGTGTGGGACGCGACTCGCTGTACGGCGGCGACGGTACCGACACGTTCCGCTATACCAACGTGCTGGACAGCTACCGCGACTACGACACCGGAGGCGTCACGGCCACCGACACGATTTATGACTTCACCGTCGGCGTCGACAAAATCGATGTCTCGGGGCTGGGTTTTCTCGGCCTCGGCAATGGCAGCAACGGCACGCTGTACATGACCCTGAACGCGGCCGGCGACAAGACCTACATCAAGTCCGCCGAAGCCGATGCCGACGGCAATCGCTTCGAGATCGCCCTCAGTGGCAACTACCTCAACACGCTCACCGCCAGCGACTTCGTCTTCGGCGAGCGTGCCCAGCAGGACATCCTCTACTTGCCGACCCTCGGCCAATCCAATGCACGCCTGCTGCGCATGACCGAGGACGACGACCAGTCCGGCACGTCGATGCTGGTCAATGACCTGGACCGTTACACCACCTACGACGTGCGCAGCCAGTTCACCGATGCCGATGGCAACGGCATCGACATCGCGGTGGGCGGCAGCACGGTCAACGGCCTCTCCACACTCAGCGCCGAGGCGCTCCAGCTGTGCTGGTGGCTGACAGACACCAACCAGCCCGGGCCGGCACTGTTGCGGGCGGTGACGTTGTTGCGCGACCAGCTCACCGAACTGCAGTCGATCGATAACGTCACCATGGGCATCATCTGGGGCCAGGGCGAGGAAGCCGCCCAGGAAATCGCCCGCGCCACCGACAAAGCGGCGGCAGCAGCGGCCTATAAGGCTGCGACCCTGAAAGTGTTCGACTACTTGCACGCCCAGTTCGGCAATTTCAGCGTGTACCTGATGGAAACCGGTCACTACGAGGAGGATGCGGCCCGGGCCCGTGGTTATTCGCAAGAGAAAATCGCGTCCATCGTCGAGGGTGTCGGTTATGTGCGCGCCACTCAGGAAGCCATCGCCGCCGAGCGCGCCGACGTCAAGCTGGCGGTGGATTACACCGACCTGCCCTTGCGCTACGAAGTCGATCCCCTGGTGTACCCCGATGACGTCTGGCACCTGCACGAGGAATCGGCGGAAATCGTTGGCCAACGCCTGGCGGACTACATTGCCGATGACCTCGGTTTCCAGGGCAACCCCAACGACAATAACAGCGTGCAGGACATCTTCGACAACGCCCAGAACCAGGGCGGGATGATCTCCGGTACCGACCAGGACGACACCCTGCTGGGCAGTTCAGGCAACGACATGCTGGATGGTGACCTGGGTGCCGACAGCATGAGCGGTGGTGATGGCAACGACATCTACGTGGTCGACAATGCCTTCGATAGCGTGGTGGAAACCAACACCTCAACCTCGCAGATCGACACGGTGCAAGCCTCGGTCAGTTGGACCCTGGGCACCAATCTGGAAAACCTGGTGCTCACCGGTGTGTCGGACATCGACGGCACCGGCAATGAACGACGCAATTTCATCACCGGCAATGCCGCCAATAACGTGCTGGACGGCGCCGCAGGGGCCGACAGCCTGAGCGGTGGCGATGGCAACGACAGCTACTTTGTCGACAATGCCGACGACAGCGTGATCGAAACCAACAGCAATACCGTGACCGGCGGAATCGACAGCGTGCACAGCAACCTGGCGGCCTATACCTTGGGCAGCAACGTCGAGAACCTGTATATCGATAGCACCGGCGCCGCCAATGGCACCGGCAACGCGCTGGACAATACGCTGTTCGCCGGCGCCGGCAACAATGTACTGGATGGACGCGATGGCATCGACACGGCCAGCTTTGAGCGCGCCCTGTCCGGCGTGACCGTCAACCTCTCGACGTCGGCGCAACAGAACACCGTGGGGTCCGGGTTGGACACCTTGAAGTTCATCGAGAACCTGAAGGGAAGTGCCTACGCCGACACCCTGTCGGGGAACAGTGCGGCGAACGTCCTCGACGGGGGGGCCGGCAACGATACGTTGGTAGGTGGTTCCGGCGATGACCGATTGATCGGCGGCGCAGGCACCGACAACCTCACCGGTGGCACCGGCGCCGACACCTACGTGTTTGGTGCGTTGTCGGACATGGGCGTCGGGGCCTTGCGCGATGTGATCAGCGGCTTCAAGAGCGCGGAGTTCGACACGTTGGACCTCACCGGCCTGGACGCCAACCCGTTGACGGCCACAGTCGATGCCTTCACCTTCATCGGCAGCAACGCCTTCGACGCCACCAACGCCACCGGCCAGCTGCGCTTCGTCGATGGCATCCTCTCCGGCAGCACCAACGCCGACTCCACCCCCGAGTTCGAATTCGAACTGGTCGGCGTCAAGGAGCTGCACGCCAGCGACTTCACCGCCTGATTGCCCTCCTGAGCAGACTTGCCCGCAGTAGCTGCGGCACATTCAGCATGGATGCTGACTGACCCACCGCTATCGCGAGCAAGTCCGCTCCCACAGGGGGCGTGTTGTGCTTGAAGGCAAGCACTGGGCCTAGACCGTTTTTGTGGCAAGGGAGCTTGCTCCCGCTCGGCTGCGCTGGAGCTGTCGAGCGAAGCGAGGCTGCGATCTTTTCAGGCCTTGTTGAGTGTTAAGTGAAAGATCAAAAGATCGCAGCCTTCGCCAGCGCCTACCGCAGCCCAGCGGGAGCAAGCTCCCTCGCCACAGGGATAAGTTGCAAACTTGAGCCCTGGATTGTCTAGAACAAGCTTTGCACCTGCTCCAGCACCGCGCGGTTCATCTGGCCGGTGTGGGTGTGCAGGCTCACATAGCTTTGCAGCATGTCGAGCTTGGTGTTGAGCAGGTCTCGACGGGCCTGGAATACCCGCTGCTGTGCGTCAAGAATATCCACCGTGGAACGCACGCCGCCCTGGAAGCCTTTTTCCGTCGAGGCCAGTGCTCGCTGATTGGACGCCACCGCCCGCTGCATCGCCTTGCTCTTGGCAAACCCGGCGACGACGCCCAGGTAATCGGCCTCGATATCCTCGGCCAGTTGCTGGCGTTGCACGTCGTAGTCAGACTGGGCGCCGGCCAGTTGCGCTTCGGCCTTGGCCACCGACGCCCGTACCACCCCGCCGCGATACAACGGGATATCCAATTGCACACCCACGTAGTAGGTGTCCTGGCGCGGGTCGAGTTCCTGGTATTGACGGGTTTCCCGGCGGGTCAACTGGGTGGTCAGCGACAAGGTTGGATAATGCCCGGCGCGCTGACTGTCAGCCTGAGCTTCGGCCACTTTCACCGCCGCCAGCCGAGCAGCCAGCTCGGGGCTGGCTTCACGGGCAATCGCCGTCCAGTACGGCAAGTCCTGCTCCGGCGGGATCGGACTACCGGCGGCCAATTCTTCGCGCATCGGCAAGATGTCATCGATGAGCACACTGGCTCGCCCGGACAAGGCCCGCAAAGCCGCCACGCGGCGCGACTGGGCTTCAGCCTCCTGAGCTTGCACCAGATCGAGCCGCGCCTGGGCTTCGTCGATATCGGTGATCGCGCCCTGACCGCCCTCATAAAGCTTTTTACTCTGAATGACCAGGCCTTGGATGGCGGACTTTTGCTGGGTGATCAACTTGATCTCGTTCTCCGCCCGGGCGACGTTGAAATAGCCCTTCGCCACCCGGTCATACAGGGTCTGGCCGGCCACATCGAACACCTGGGTGCCCAGTTGACCGCGTGCCTTGCCCTCCTGATACGCCGCCCAGCGGGCCTTGTCATAGAGCGGTTGTTGCGCCACCAGGGTCACGTTGTTCGCCTGGTAATCGTTGCTGTTGACGTAGGTGCTGTCGTCGCCGCCGTCGGTCCGCCCGCCGTAGCCGTAGCGCGAAGTCAGCGACACTTGCGGGTAAAGGCCGCCACGACCGATGTCCTCTTCATGCCGCGAAGCTTCAAAAGCGTGGGCCGCCGACTGCACGGTCGGATCGTTGAGGCGCGAAGCATCGTAGGCGGCGGTCAGGCTCAGGCCAGTCTCAGCGGCCCACACCGGATTGAGCATCGCCCAAGCCGCACACAAGCCCATCAGCACACGCAAACGGTAGGGGCAACGGTCGACCATGCTCATTCCTCCTTGAAGGCTGCCAGCAAGCGTTCACGCAAAGGTTTCATCAGGTAATTCATCAAGGTGCGTTCGCCCGTCACCACCGTGACATCGGCGAGCATGCCGGGGCGCACCAGCAGGCCGGCGCTCTGCAACGCGGCCACGGTGTCGGCGGGAATCTCGACCTTGGCGGAGAAGTACGGTTGGTGCGTCTGTTCATTGATCAACTGGTCCGCCGACACCGTCGTCACCGTGCCGGTGACCGTCGGCGTATCCACCCGTTGCAGCGCGGTGAAATGCACATGCACCGGCAGGCCCGGGCGCAGCTTGTTGGCCATCAGCGGCTCGAAGCGCGCGGTGATCGCCATCGGCGCATCCAGCGGCACCACCTGCATCAGGGTCTGGCCGGCCTGGGCAACGCCGCCGACCGTATGAATGCTCACATCCATGACCTGCCCGGCCACTGGCGCGCGGATCGCACCGTTGTCGACTTCAAATTGCAAGGCCCGAATCTGATCGGCATAACCGGCCGCCTCGGCCGAGACTTCGCTGAGCTGGGTTTCGGCATCGCGGCGGAATTGCTGCTGCGCCTGCAAGGCCTTGAGCCGGCTTTCGTTGATCGCCTGGCGAGTCCTGCCGACATCGCCCACGCCGGAGGCGATTTGCCCCGCCAACTGGGCCGCGTTGCGCTCGGCCTCGAACAGTTTGTTGCGCGGAACGTAGCCTTCCCGAGCCAGGTCACGCAGGCCTTCAAGCTCCTGCTGCTGAAAGCGCATCTGCGCGTCGTAGTTGCGCTTGACGCCTTCGTAGCCAAGCAGTTGTTGCTGCAACGCCGCGGCTTCGTGCTCGATGATCTGCAAGCGGCTGCCCAGCTCCGCGCGGCGGGTAAGGAACAACTGGCTCTGCAAGGCCATCGCCGCCTTGACCCGTGGCTCGTCGGCGTGGGCCAGCAGTTCCGCGGGCCATTGGATCTCGGCGCTGCCCAGGCGCTCGGCAATCAAGCGCGCCTCGATGCTGCGATCGTTGAGCAGCTTGCCCAGGGTCACGTCCAGTTGCGACTGCGCCTGCACCGTGTTGAGTTGCACAAGCAATTGCCCCTGGGTGACGCGGTCGCCATCGCTGACCAGCAGCTTTTCCACCACTCCGCCGACCAACGACTGCACGGCCTTGCGCTCCCCCGCCACCACCACGGTGCCGCTGCCCACCACCCCCTGGTCGAGTGGCGCCAGGCAGGCCCAGAGCAGGAAACCACCCAGCGTCAGGACCAGGAATCCCACGCCATAACGCGCCGCGCTCCCGGCGTCGGTGCTGGCGCTGGGCAGCGTCGTGGTGCTGCACACGCTCAGCCCCTGGTCGCTGCGCGCTTGTGTCTCCGGAGTCAGATCACGCATCGCCGCCCGCCTCCCTGACCGCGGCCGGTCTCGGCCCCGGCATCAATGCCTTGAGCACCCGGTCCCGTGGGCCGAATGCTTGTTGAGTACCGTCCTTGAGCACCAGGATGTGATCGACCACCGCCAGCACATTGGGTCGGTGAGTAATCAACACCACGGTGCTGCCAGTCGCCTTGAGCGCATTGATGGCCTGCACCAGCGCCAGCTCACCGGCATCATCGAGATTGGAGTTGGGCTCGTCGAGCACGATCAGCGTTGGCCGTCCGTAGAGCGCGCGAGCCAGGCCCAGGCGTTGTTTCTGCCCACCGGACAAGCCAAGCCCACCGGGGCCCAACGGCGTGTCGTAGCCCTTGGGAAAGCGCAGGATCATTTCGTGGATGCCGGCATGCCGTCCGGCGGCGATGATCTGGTCAGCATCCTGCTCATGGAAACGGGCGATGTTGTCGGCGACCGTGCCGTCGAACAACTCGATGTCTTGGGGCAGGTAGCCGAGGTGCGGGCCCAGGGCGTCGTGGGACCACTGGCTGATCTCGGCATCGTCCAGGCGCACCGACCCACCCATGGCCGGCCAGACCCCGACCAGGGCACGGGCCAGTGTCGATTTACCACTGGCACTGGGCCCAACCACGGCCAGCACGTCGCCCTTGACGAGGCTGAAATTGATCCCCCGCAGGATCGGCTGCGAAGCACCCGGCGGGCCGACATACAACTGTTCCAGGCGCACCGCGCCGGTAGGTGGCGGCAACGGCATGCGCAGGCGCTTGCGCGGATGCTCGGCCAGCAATTGGCTCAGGCGCTGGTAGCTCTGACGTCCGGCGTTGAATTGCTTCCACGAGCCGATGGCGATTTCCACGGGCGCCAGGGCTCGCCCCAGCAACAACGACATCGCAATCATCATGCCTGCCGACAGTTGGCCTTCAAGCACCAGCAAGGCGCCCAGCCCCAGCGCCAGGGACTGCCCGGAGATACGCACGAAACGGGTCGTCGAGGTGATACGCGCGCTGCGGTCGCTGGCATGGGCCTGGGCGGCAATGATCCGTTGTTGCAACAGGCTCCAGCGCTGGCGCAGCGGCCCGAGCATGCCCAGGGCCTGGATGACTTCGGCATTGTGCAGCGTGCTGTTCACATAGATAGACGACTGCACCCCCAGGCGATTGGCTTCGCCCAGGCGCGTGCGCGTCGCCAGTTCGCCCCACAGCGCCAGGCCGATCAGCACCAGGGCAAGCACCAGCGTCAGCACGCCAAACCAGGGATGAAAGATGAACGCCACCAGCAGGAAGATCGGCAGCCAGGGTGCATCGAGCAAGGCAATCAGGCCTTGCCCGGTAATCAGCTGGCGCAGCGTGGCCAGGTCGGTGAGCACCTGCGCCGGGTTGGCGTTGTGCTCGCGCAGGCTGCGGGCGAAGGCCGCGTCGAAAATCCGCTCGCCCAAGGCATCGTCCAGCCCCGCGCTCATGCGAATCATCACCTCGCCGCGCACCCACTCGATCAGGGCGCTGAACATGAACAGCCCCAAAGCCATCAAGGTGAGCATGAACAAGGTGATTTCGTTGCGACTGGTCAGGACCCGGTCGTAGACCTGCATCATGTAAAGCGAAGGCACCAGCACCAACAGATTGATCACGCCACTGAACAATGCCAGGGCCCAGAACACCCGACGGTAGCTCAATAAGGCAGCATCAATGTCATGACGCGGATCGAGTAGAAAGCGCATAGAGAATTAACCCGCAATAGGAATAGTCGGTCCCGGCGCAATCCATCGCGAGTTACGTGCCCGAAGGCGTCAAAAAAAAGAGCGTCATGTTGCTGACGTGCAGCCATCTGAGCCGATCGTCGTCGCTACGGACGCCAAGTACTGACAACGTAAGCTTAGGTAAGTGCCCGCCCGAGGTGAGTGTTTTCACCTCCATGACCAGTGGAAGGCTGCTCTTGAGAACGACACGATCGAAATGACTGCTTTAAAAGTTTTACTCAGTTAAGTATTTTGCGTGATACCTGAGCGCCGATGGCAACGACAAACCCTGTGGGAGCGCCGGCCCTCTATCCTCATCTTCCCAACGACAAGGACCACCCGTGAGCGGACTGCGTGAACGTCAAAAAGCCGAACGCCGCCAAGCCATCAGCAAGGCGGCGGTCGAGCTGTTCGAGCGCCAGGGTTTCCAGAACACCACCATCGAACAAATCGCCAGCCAGGCCGGCGTATCGGCGCCCACCGTGTTCAAGTACTTCGGCAACAAGCAGGAAATCATCCTGGAGATCCTGCACGACGCCGACCAGCGCGCGCTCACGGACACCCGCAGCCAGATGCCTGAAATCGAAGACCCGGTCGAAGCGCTGTGTTATCTGGAGCGGCTGTTGACCGGCTACGCACTGGAGGTCATGCACCCGAGCCTGTGGCGCGAGTTGCTGCCGCTGATCCTGTTTGGCGGCGACAACGGGCTGCCCGAGGGGTATCGCGCCATGAACGATGCGCTCAGGGCCGAAATCAGTGGGCTGATCAGGGAATTGCAACAGGCCGGCAAACTACGCGCCGACCTGGACGTCGACCTCGCCGCGTTCCTGTTGAACGACTATTCGCACTTGCAGTTGTTCAGGTTGGTCAACCAGGAGCAACCGGACATCGAGGCACATTCCGCTCAGGTCAGACGCATCACTGAATTGCTCTTTCTGGGCATGCGCGCCTGATCCAACGAGGGACCCGGCGCCGCAACGCCGGGTCACGCCGATCAGCGATGGGTCTTGATGCCGGTCCAGGTGCGGGTGCGGATCCGCTCCACGGCGGCCGGCACCGGCTCCAAGGCGAACAGGGTCTTGCGCGCCTCGTCCGGCACATACATGGCGGGGTTATTGCGAATGTCGGCATTGACCAACGCCGTGGCTTCCTTGTTCGGGTTGGGGTAGCCGATCTTGTTGCTGATCCTCGCGATGACGTCTGGACGCAAGATGTAGTTGATGAACGCGTAGGCCTCCTTGGCATGAGGCGCATTGGTGGGGACCATCATGACGTCCGACCACATCGGCGCACCTTCCTTGGGCAGCGCCAGCTCAACCTTCACCCCCTTCCCTGCGTCTTCGGCCAGTCGCTTGGCCAGTGCCACACCACCGGACCAACCCACCCCGACACAGATATCACCGTTGGCCAGGTCCATGCCATAGCGCGATGAATTGAAGTAGGTGATGTACGGCCGCACCTTGAGCATGGCCGCCTGCGCCTTTGCGTAGTCCCCACGTTTCTGGCTGTTGGGGTCCAGCCCTTCGTAGTGCAAGGCAATGGGCACGATCTCGTTGGCGGCGTCCAGCAGACCGACGCCACAACTGGCCAGCTTGGCCATGTTCTCTTCCTTGAACAGGATGTCCCAGGTGTTCATTTGCACATCAGGCCCCAATACCTGGCGCACCTTGTCGACGTTGTAGCCGATCAGGGTCGTGCCCCACAGATACGGCGCTGCATAGCGGTTGCCGGGATCGCCCACCGCCTCCAGGGACTTCATGAACTCGGGTTCCAGATGCTCCCAGTTCGGCAACTGGCTGCGGTCCAAGGGTTGCACGGCGCCGGCGGCAATCAGGTGACTGACGTTGGAACTGCTCGGGTACACCACGTCATACCCGGAGTTGCCGGTCAGCAGTTTGGACTCCAATGTCTCAACGCTGTCGAAGACGTCGTAGATGGGACGGATGCCGGTTTCCTCCTGGAAACTCTTGAGGATTTCTGGCGGCAGGTACTCGATCCAGTTGTAGATTCGCACCGTCCGCTCTTCGGCCAGGCTTGCGCCACTGACCAGCATCGAAACGACAGCGCCCAGCAAGGTGTTGCGCAAAAACATGTTCATGATCTAACACTCCAGCGCGGCCGCGAAGGCTCGCGGCACTTAATAGCGGTAGGTGAAGTAGAGTTCCAGCGCGCTGAATTTCCGATCGTCGCCGAAGACCTGTTTGGCCGCTGCCATGGGCTTGACCCAGTTGTAGGACAGCGAGGTGGACAACGACTTCGAAGGCGCCCAATCCAGGAAGACTACACTCTCGTCGGCAAAGCGTTTGTCGCTGACGGCGGTGCCCATGTAGTTTTTTTCGTCGAGCCAGAACTGGTAGTGGATCGCACCGAGGGTGAGGGTTTCGTTGAGGTGAGTCTTGAGCGAGAACTGCTGGACGTTTTCGTTGCTGTTGAACATCAGGTAGTTGCCGACGACATCGCCGATCAGCCAGGTGCTCCAGTCGACGAAGCCCTTGCTCAAAGGGTCCCAGGCTTTCTGCCGGTTGTCTGTAAGGTTGTCGTCGCCGGAAAAACTCGCGTAGCGGTAGCCGATCACCGGGGTCAACGGCAGCGTGCTGAAGGTGTAATCCGCCTGGCCATACCAGGCCTTGGCATCGTAGTCCACGCCTTCGCCGCTGCCCCGTTCCAGGGCATATTCGGCATTGAGGGTCAGGTCCGGGATACCCGGGAGCTTGGCATTCAGCGCCCTGACGTTGTAAACCAGCATGCCATCGCGGCGGCGCGGCAACGTGCTGCCCTTGGGCCCCATGGCCTTGACCTTCAACGCGGTGGCGCCCAGCGTCACCTGGTCGTCGAGGTTGTAGTCCAGGTTCACGCCGCTCATGCGAAAGTCACCCAGGTCGCTGTCGGTGCCCAGGCTGAAGCCCTGGACCTTCAACGCGCCATGGTCCCAGGCGACCACCGCCGAATCCTTGAAGGCAGTGCGTGGGGCGAGCCAATAGGCACCGTCGTTCAATTGGTCGAGGTTGCCATCCATCACGATGAAACCGTTGCCGATCATGTAGTTCTGGCGACCGCCGGTGACCGTCCATTCGCCAGCGCGCAAACCACCATAGAACTCTTCGGTCGACACCTTGCCGTCGGAGCTACGGGTGAAGCCACCGGCATCGCCATCACCGAAGGTGGTCGCGCCCACCAGGGAGCCGCCAGCCAACAGGCTGAAATCCGGCTGCACGGCGTATTCCAACTTGATGCCCGGCTTGACGTAGAACTCCTGCCAGTCGATTTTCGTGCCGCCATTCTTGCCGCTGCGCATGTCCACCACGCCGCCGCCAAAGTTGACGTTGCGGGTGGACAAGACTGCGCCACCGGCCGTTAAGTTGACTTCGCCCTTGAGGTTGCCCTCCTCGAAGGTGTAGCCCGCCCAGGCAACCTGGGCGGTCAAGGGTAACCCGAGCACGAGAAACGCTCGGGACAAACGCATCATGGAAACCATATGGAGCTCCTGTTGATTATTGTTGTTACAGGGCAGTGAATGGCGGCGCAAACCCGCGCCAACACCTGGCTGGGCCAGGTGAGCGGAACGAAATTCTTGTGTTTATCGGATGAAGTCAGGGCGTCAGTTGCGCCGCGATGGCCCGCAGCATGCGCACGCTGTCGCCGTCGAACGGGCTGACGGCCTCACCCAGGGACGACTGCTTGACGATCACCACGCCGGACGGTTTGTCGACGAACAGGTATTGGCCATGGATGCCACCGGCCATGAGCGCCTGACTGTGGTCATTGAAGACATACCACTGACTGCGGTAGGACGCGCCGGGGGTCCAGCTCGAAAAGTCGGCGCATGCGCCATAGATCGCGGGGTCGGCACCGGCGGCGATGCCGGCGATGGCCTCGGCCGAGAGCAGTTGTCGCCCGTCCTGACGGCCCTCGTTGGCCAGCAGGCGGCCGAAGCGCGCCATGTCACGCAAGGTCGCGCTGAACCCGGCACCGGCCACGCTGCGGCCCCAGGGATCCGCCAGGAAATAGCCGTCACGTTCACAGCCCAACTGGCTCCAGACCTCCTGCAGCAATTGGTGACAGGCCTTGCCAGACGCCCGCTCCATGACCCAGGCCAACGCCTCGGTGGTGGCCGTCACGTAATGGAAAAAGCCGCCGTGATTGCCGCGTTTCCTCAGTGACGGCAAGTACTGGTACAGGGATTCGAACGTCGTGTACTGCGCCGGGGCCGGCTGGAAACCGCAGGCGTAGCCGTATTGGGAACTCTCCGAATCCGGATCCTCATAGACCTCGTTGTAATCGACGGCCACGGCCATGTCGAACAATTGGCGCACGGTCGCATCGCCGAACGCGCTACCGGTCAGTTCCGGTACGTAATGGGCCGCCGTCAAAATCGGGTCCAGCAGGCCTTCGCAGACCAGTTGCTCGCCCAGGGCACCGATCAGCGACTTGGTCACCGAAAACATGATGTGCCGGTCCTGGGGATGCTGGCCGTTGAAGTAGCGCTCAAACAATACGGTGTCGCCCTGCAAGACCAGAAAAGCATCGGTCTGGCTGGCGACCAGGTGATCGATCACGCTGATGCTCAAGCCACACTCGCTGTCAAAGTGCAGTGCATCCAGCGGCTGGAGCGCCTGCTTGAACGCGCTGACCGGCCCGCTGCCGGCCTGCACGTCGATGGAAGGACGCAAGCGCGCCAGGTTGCGGAAGCCCCACTGGTTGAACGGCGGGCTCATCCAGTTGTGCCAGGTGACGCGGCGCTGGGGGTCGGCGGGAAAGCCTTGCATGAGGGAAGGTGCCAGGCGTGCGTCAGATGGCGATTCGTGAGTCTCGACGTAAAGACTGGCCAGTGAAGGCACGGTGTTCTGATTCATCGGGTTGCCCCTGCAAAATGACTCTGCGTGAAAGCAGATGCAGGAGAATAATTACTCGATGTAATTCTTTAGTCAATAAAACTTTTTATCGACATTGTTCCTTCAGCACCGACCCGCGGAACAACCATTGCCAGGGAACCTGATACCGCTGGGCTACGTCCGTAGGAGCTGTCGAGCGAAGCGAGGCTGCGATCTTGTCCCAGACACTTGAGTCGCAAGCAATAGATCAAAGGCCAGCGTCTCATCATCCTGGCGATCGCCCCACGCCGCGAGGACGGTTGAGCCAGGCAAAGGCGCAATGCCACGCTATGATCGCGCAAACGTCAGCACCTCGAACAAGGGCAACCATGAACACTCACACAGCATGCCTCGGACTGTCTGCCTTGACGCTCGCCTTCCTATGCGAGCCGGTCCAGGCCTCGACGTGGCAGATCTGCCACCTGGAGCTGCGTATCGTCCAGGTCCTGAAACAACCCTATCCGCAGTTGCAGGCGCAGATCGTGAAGGCCAGGCCGAAGTCCTCCTTGGTGGAGTGTCCGGCGCAAGGCTCAATGCTGACCTTCACCCCGGAAACCCCGGACTACCAAGCCACGCTGCCCCGCCGGCAATGGCCCCGCAAAGGACAGTCACTACAGGTCGACTATCGCTACCTGGATGGCGTCTGTAAAGGCGACGGCAACTCGTATGCGTGTCGCATCAAGCACTACCCGGTGGTGGGTCGATAATCAGGCGGCTGGAGACCGTGGCATTAAGCTGATGGCCTCATCGCGAGCAAACTCGCCCCCACAAAAAGGACTGGCGCAACCCCTTGTGTGCGAGCCTGCTCGCGATGACGTCGGTAAAGCCCACCTCAGCGACTTAAGCCAACAACTCAGTGATCCAGCGGGCCTGCCGGGCAGTGTCTTGCAGCTTCTCTTCCGGTACGGCTTGCCGCGCCTTGGCGAAGCTGGTGAGGGTCTTTTGCTTCTGGCGTAGCAGGCGCTGCCACTTGGCCAGGAAGGCCGGGGTGCGGGCTTGCAGTTGCAGCGGGCCGAAGTACAGCTCCTCGGCGGTGTACGTCACCGGCCCGGTGCGCTCGGCGACGATGATCTCGTAGTAGAAACGGTTTTCCCGCAGCACCTCCTCGCAGAGGATGCGGTAGTCGTGTTCCATCAGCCATTGGCGCAGCGGTTGCTCACCGCCATTGGGCTGCAGGATCAGGCGTTCCTGGCCGCTCAACCGCGCTTTGCCGCTGTCCAGGATGTCGCGGATCGTCTCGCCGCCCATGCCACAGAGGCTGATCGCCGTGATCCCGTCTTCCGGCTCGATCGCCGCCAGGCCATTGGCCAGGCGTACGCTGATCTGCTGTTCCAGGCCATTCTCGCCCACGGTGCGTTCGGCGGCGCGAAACGGCGTCAGCGCCACTTCGCCAGCCACCGCCATGGCGATGGCGCCGCGGCGCAGCAAGACCACCGGCAGGTAAGCGTGATCCGAGCCGATATCGGCCAGGTGCGCACCCGCCGGCATATGCGCCGCCACGCGCTCCAGGCGCATGGACAAGGTCTGTTCGTTCAACTGCAGTTCCCTGGATTAATCGTAAAACGGCTCGACTGCCGTCCGACTGCCGACAAAGAAGCTGTCTGCGACCAACCGCAGTGGCTGCAGGTCCATGTCGCTGGCTTTGTCGTTGATCAGTTGCTGGAAATGTCGATACACCGCCGCGTACTCGCCCTCCTCGGAGACGGCCTGGCGCACGCCGTCGATGCTCAACAGCGCACCGCCGTTGTCCAGGCGCAGGACGCCTTCGGCGCAGCGAATCTCGATACTCCAGAGCTCGTCATGGCCATGGTCGAAATCGAACTCCGCACGAATATCGAGGTGGCACGCGTCGGCCATCTTGATGCTGGCGGCAATCGGCGACTGGCAATTGTCCGGCACGCGCAACTCGGCGGATTCCACGAACAGCGGCAGTGCCAGCAGATGGGTCACAATCGACAAGGCATTGATACCCGGATCGAAGACGCCCAGGCCACCGGGTTGCCAGATCCATGCCTGGCCAGGGTGCCACTTGCGCACGTCTTCCTTCCAGTCGATCTGCACGCTCTGCAAGGTGCGACTCGCCAGCCAGTCACGGGCCGCTTCGATGCCCGGCGCGTAACGCGAATGCCAGGCGAACAGGCCGCTGACGCCTTGCTCGCGAACCTGCTCCACCAACGCCATGGCTTCACCCAGCGTGGCGCACGGCGGCTTTTCCACCAGGACGTGTTTGCCGGCCGCCAGTGCCTGTTGTACCAGGGCGAATCGACCTTGGGGCGGTGTGCAAAACGCAATCGCATCGACGTGCGGGCCGTTTTCGAGCAACTCGCCCAGGGACCGGAAGTTCTCCACCCCGGCGCAAGGCTGCCCTTGCGTGGCGACCGCCACCAATTGGAACGCGGGGTTGGCATGGATGGCTGGAACGTGCTGATCCTGGGCAATCTTGCCGTAGCCCACCAGCCCGAGACGAATCGGTTGCATCGATGACTCCTGATTTTTTGTACTTGTGATCGGGCAGCAAACTAGACGCAAATCGCCCGGCGGACAATGGGGCCGTGCAGTATCTAGACGATTGTCCTGCGCAATTGGGCAACAGCCGTGCAGCAAAGACCTCAGCTCTGTCGCGACTCACTGGCCGCCGTCACGACGTTGGTCACCCGGCCGAAGAAGGGCTCCAGCCGCTCACGCGGCGCATCGTGCTCCACCACCAGGGCGGCGACTTCTTCGCAGGAGACCACCTGATAGTGGGCGACGCTGGAGAGTTTCTCGTTGGTCACCGCCGCGATCACCTGCCCGCTTGCCGCGACCACCGCGCGTTTGAACTCCGCGTCATCCAGGCCAAATGCCGTGACGCCATTGTCCGGATCGATGGCGCAGGCACCGAGCAAGCACACGTCAAAACTGAACTGACGCAATTGCTGGACAGCCGTCAACCCGATCACGCCACCGGCGATTGGATTCAAGCGGCCACCCAGCAGGATGACCTCGGCGCGGGGCAGCTTCATCAACTGAACCGCAATCAGCGGCGAATTGGTGGTGAGGGTCAACTGAAGTTGCGGATCGATGGCGCAGGCCACGGCCAGGTTGGTCGACCCGGCGTCGATGAACACATGTTGGCCCGCACGCAACAGTGCGGCGGCCGCTTGACCGAGACTGCCCTTGCGCGCCGGGTCTTTGCGCACGCGTACCTCCATCGGTCCTTCGGCAGCGGGCACGAGTATCGCACCGCCATAAACGCGCTTGCACACTCCCGCCGCTGCCAATGCCCCCAGATCACGCCGTATCGAGTGCTCGGACACATTGAATTCACAGGCCAGGTCTGCCGCGATCACCCGGCCATATCGGGCGAGACGCTGGCTGATCAATTGCTGGCGTTCGCCGGGGAACGCTTCGTGAGGAGAAGTCATGACGCTGTAACCTTCATAAACGAGCACTAATGATCACAAACGAGCAAATAGTGCCGCTTATGCAGCGAGGCGTCAAACCCGCTCGTTCAAGCGGGCGGCCAAACGATAAAGGTCATGCGGCCCCAGGGACATTCGTGCCCATTCCCAAGGGCAGGAAAGGTTGAATTTTGTCGATTTCCTCGGCGCTGAGGCGCAGTTGTGCGCCGGCAATCAGTCCATCGACCTGCCCGGGATGGCGGGCTCCGACGATGGCGCCGGTCACCACCGGCTTGCGCAGCACCCAGGCGATGGCGACTGCCGCCGCGCTCACCCCGTGTCGTTCACCGATACCCGCCAAAACCTCGACCAGCGCCAGGTTCGCGCTCAAACGAGGCTCCTGGAAATCCGCGCTTCGGGCCTTGCGCCAATCGTCATCGGGTAATTGGGCGATGCGCTCGCGCGTCATGCTCCCGCTAAGCAGTCCCGATTGAAGGGTGGAATAAGCCAGGACCCCCATTCCCACCTCCTCGCAAAATGGCAGGACGTCCTTTTCGATGTCTCGCATCAGGGCTGAATAAGGCGGTTGGAGAGAGACGATCTCGGTCACCGCCTGGGCCCGCTGGAGTTGCGCGACATCGAAATTGGATACGCCGATAGCGCGAATTTTCCCCTGTTCGCGCGCGGTGGCCAACGCCGATAGCGCACTCTCGATTCCTTCGCTACTGCCGTCGGCAGGAAAGGCCGGCCAGTGGATCTGATAAAGATCGATCGTTTCGACTTGCAACCGGCGCAAGCTTGCCTCGACCTCGGCGAGCAGCGATTGAGGCGCCAGCGAGTGCGAGATCGCTTTGGTGACCGGGTCCCAGACCAGACTGCCCTTGGTGAACACCAACGGACGCCGTGAAGCTGGCACCCGACGCAACAATTGCCCAACCAGCTGCTCGGCGTGGCCCAAGCCATAAACCGCCGCGGTATCGATCCAGTTCACACCGCGTTCGACGGCATATTCAAGCGCACCGAGGCTGTCCTCGTCATCCTGCGCGCCCCAACTGTATTCCCAGCCGGTGCCGGCAATGGCCCAGGTTCCCAGGCCAATGGGCGAAATCAGAAGATCCGATGATCCAAGACGATTCTTTTGCATAGCGAGTTCTCCACAGATGATGTGGGCCAGTATCCGCGAGTGATCTCATGACGATAATATGGGTAATCGTATTTGAACTACTGAACTGTACTCATGAGTCAGCACCCCGATCTTTCCGAACTGGATGCCTTCGCGGCCGTCGCTCGCCACCGCAGCTTTCGCAAGGCCGCCGAGGAGCGTGGCGTTTCGGCTTCTGCATTGAGTCACGCGATGCGTGCACTGGAAGCACGCCTGGGTGTCAGGCTGCTCAATCGAACCACACGCAGCGTTACCCCGACCGAGGCCGGCCACCAGCTATTGGAAACGCTGGCCCCGACCCTGCAGCAGGTTGCCGATGCACTGGCGCAACTGACCTCAATGCAGGAAGTACCCGCCGGCAAGCTTCGCCTCAACGTGGCGCGTCCGGCGGCGCGGGCGGTGTTTGCGAAAGTGCTCGCGCCATTCGTGGCCAGGTATCCACGTATTCAACTGGACCTGGTCACCGATGATGGCTTGACCGACATCGTGAACGGCGGGTTTGACGCTGGCGTGCGTTTTGGCGAAAGCCTGGCCGGCGACATGATCGCTGTCCCTGTCGGCCCTCCTCAATCGTTCGTGACTGTCGCTTCACAGGCTTACCTGGCCGCAAAGGGGGTCGTCCAGGCCCCACGCGACTTGCTCGACCATGCCTGTATCGCCCGACGTTTTCCCAGCGGCAAACTCTATGCCTGGGAGTATCAGGCACAAGGGCAACCGATGCGCTTGTCCGTCACCGGCCCGCTCATTCTTGAAGACGATGCGCTGATGATCCAGGCCGCAAAAGATGGCGCCGGGATTGCCTACGTCTACGAGGAGCTGGTGCGCGATGACATCCGCAATGGGCAGCTCACGGAACTGCTTGCGCAATGGAAAGCACCGCCAAGCCGGTTTTTTCTCTACTACCCCAGCCGACGCCATGTGCCACCGGCCCTGAAAGCACTCATCGAGTTCATCCGGACGGATGATGGATCAATCTGAAACCGGCAGGCAAAAAAAGCCCCACGACCGAGGACGGTGCGGGGCAAGGGAATTGGTTGGTTGCGGCCAACCAAAGGAGCACAGTGAAAAACGTTTACGGGCCGGTCAGATGCATTCCTCTGCGGCGCGTTCAAAACTCGATGGCAGGAGGTTGGAGGCCAGCAAATGCCGCTCGTAGATGAACACCTTGCCGCCGTTGCCGGCCTTGTAGGCTTCCAGCACGTTATCCGCCGAGACTTTGCTCGGCACCACGATGCGGTAGCTGCGCTGGGTCTGCGAGACCATCGGGTTCAAGGCATTGCCCTGCAATTTCGGCACGACGCATTCAGCGTATTGGGCCGGCGTCTTGCTGGTTTGCAAGGTCAGCGTCGGATCGTTCGGCGCCGAGACACACCCGGCCAGCAACAACGGGGAAAACGCCAGGGGAAGCAAAAATAAAGGGCGCATGGGCGAGGTCCTGAAAATAAAAAGAGTGGGCTGCGTGTTCGATGGCGCTGATTTTCCAATGATTGCTGGCAAAGCAAAACTTGCATTTGGTAATGGTCACTATTACTCCTAGCAATAGTTGCAAGCCGAGAAAGATTGATGAGGTATAGCCATGAGAACGTTTGATCTGATTCGCGACGCGGTATTGCCCGACTTCCGTGAGCGGGTGGCTGATTACCTGATCCAGTACGAAAGCGTACTGTTGAGCAGCACCGAACCCGACCCGGAACTCAGGCGCGCCACGGCCAATCAACTGCGCGGCTATTTGCGCGGGCTGAACACCACTCGGGTGTTGGGCATGGCCGATTGGGAGGAGCTGGACCGGCGGGTGGTGGAGACGTGGCTTTAGCGCCCAGCCAATGACAGGCCCGACGTGCGGGAAGTTGTTCGATTCATTGTGGCGAGGGAGCTTGCTCCCGCTGGGCTGCTCTGTAGGAGCTGCCAAAGGCTCGGGCCGCGTTCGGACGATCTCTTGATCTTTCACTTGTGGCTCAAGACTCTGGGAAAGATCGCGGCCTCGCTTCGCTCGACAGCTCCTACAGGCCCAACGCTCGCTTGCGCCCTGTTCAGCAACCGTTGCACCCACGCGGCATCCTCGTCATTGACCACCCCATAGCGATTCGGCGGTAGAAAATCCCAGTGATGAGCGGCCTCGTCCAGGCGCTTGAGTTCATCGGCAGACAGCCAGTACGGCGCTTCCACCAATGGCATCGGCGCACCGTCGAAACGTCGGCCCAGTTGCAGGTTCGTGCCGGGGGCGAAAGCGATCGCCAGTTGCTGGCGGGGTTGCAGCAGCTTGTCCGGTGCGGGCATTTGCCCTACTCGCCCGTAGCTGAAGTCGCCCGAAAATTGCTCCTTGAGCACCAGCCAATGCCCCGCCGCAGTCCGGGCCAGGATCCATTGCGACACACCGCTGCCCTGCACGTACTTCACTTTGCCGTCGGACCATTGCATGAGGGTGTTGCAACCGGGTCATAGTTGGACCACAGGCAGATGCCGGAAACCAGGTATGGTGTTCGAGTTCGACCAACCCTTGATCGGGCATCGACGCCCGATAACGCTTGGTCGGGTCGCGCGTATCACGCAAGACGTTGTGCACGATCCACGTCGCCATGAACAGCAAGGTGGCGAACACAAGCCAGTTCCTGAGCTAGCATCGGCGCCCGCTCCCGTGGGCCGATGCCAGGACCGAGGGTCTGGAAGCGTGTGAACAGGTTGTAGATGTCATCGCTCATGGATCGGATCATGCCCTTGAAGTCATCATGGTCGAGCGCCCTTTCGGGACGCCCTTGGACGCTGGAGCAGGTGTATTATCCGGGTAACCAAGCGCCCTATAGACACTCAATCATGCCCATTTCCCAGACCCGCCCTTCACCCGCGCCCTTGCTCAAGCCAGGCGAGACAGTGGTCCTGTTCGACGGCGTTTGTAAACTGTGCAATGGCTGGGCGAAATTCCTGATCCGCCATGACCACGCCCGACGCGTGCGGTTGGCCTCCGTACAGTCGCCCGAAGGGCAAGCCCTACTTGCCTGGGCGGGCCTGCCCTTGCAGCAGTTCGACACCATGGCCGTGGTTCGCGATCAGCATTACTGGGTGCGTTCGGAGGCGATTTTTGAAGTCGTAGCCCTACTGCCCTGGGCCTGGCGCCCGGTGAAGCTGCTGCGCTACGTCCCCCACAGGCTTCGGGACTGGGCCTATGATCACATTGCCCTGAATCGTTATCGGCTGTTTGGCAAATACGACGTGTGCCTTTTGCCGAGCCCGGATCATGAGCGGCGTTTTTTGAAGGCTCCAACGCCTGGGAGCAATCCGGTGGAACGGATCGGTACTTAGCCCGTCAGTAGCTCGATCCACTGAGGTGGCGTCATCTTCGTCACCATGATCAGCACAATGACAAACATCCCCAAAAATCCAAAAACGCCCATCCAGAACCACTTCTGATACACGGATGAGTATCGATCATCGAGCGCCCGCCCGTCCCCAACCGCGCTCGAAGCCATCACGTATAAACGCTTCTGAAGCACCAGCACAGGAAGCCACAGCGCCCCCACGCAAAAGAAAATGATCAACGACGTCATTATCCATTCCGTGGTCAGGGGAAGTCCGGCCAGTCTCATTAACAGATAGCCCGTCGCTATCTGAATAAAGCCCGCCGGCGTGGTAATCCAAGTGTCGAACTGGACGACCGTCCTGGCCACGTGGGCAATGACCTGAGGGTTGGCGGTGCGGCTGGCCGCAATCAGGTAAAGATAGGACCCCATGCCGAAGCCGAAAAGGAAAATGGCAGCAATGATGTGGAGGTACTTCAGGCAAAGATAGAGCATCTGTCAGCCCTGCTCCTCAGAGAAGTGAACGGACAGGTTCAAGTTTTCGGGGTCGTTGATGGCGGCCATGTATTCGTCGACGGTGATTTCACCCACGCAGGCCCGAGCACCGGGTTCGGGCCGATACCCTTGGGCGACTTTTGCCGCCAAGGCAACGGCTGCGCAGCTGGGAATCTCCGGCCCCTTGTCGTTCATGGCGGTGAGCTGCACGTTCATCGACAACGGATCGCCATTGGCCCCCATACCATGGACGTCGATGTACATTGCGCTTTTGCCATCGCCAAATCGTTCGAACCAGAGCCCCCACCGATGAAGCCTGGCGGCCCAAGGGGCATGGTCACGTACCATCCCCATCCTCATTGCCTGGGCCAGCAGGTAGTTGGCAATGCCGCCGAGCTTCAGGCCTGAGCCGGCCTTGAAGCTCAGGGTCTGGGCACCATAGCGGCTGGCGAAGATATCCATGTCCGGCACGTCGACATTGGCCAGTACCCGGGTCCCCATATAACGCATTCTACGAAGCGTCAGGTCCTGCCATCCCAGGACCTCATGTACCCGGCCATTCCGGAGTTGCTTGATCGGCTTGCCTGCATAGGCCAGAACGCCTTCGACGGTGGACAACCCCGGCATCTTGGCCGAAGAGGAAATACCATGTTCGATCGTGCCGATGCGTTTAAAGCGATCCCGCTGCTGATCGATGAGGGCTGCCGAAAGCGTCGGCACTGAGCTGCAACCACTGAGGACCGCCACGCCTACCTGTTTTGCCCGGGCGTCGAGTGCGCTAATACCGGTGACGAAGGCCCTGGAATCGGACAGGTCGCAGTAGTTCACGCCCGCGTCGATGCAGCTCTCGGCAACGGCATAGGTTTGCCCTTGGAATGGGCCACCGGTATGGATGACCCATTGGATGTTCATCAAGCCCAGGACAGATTTGAAGCCCGCGTCCATGGCGTCGCCGCACCAACTTCCACACACCGAGCCCGATTGAGCGTTCAACTCATCGACTTTGCGCTGCAGTTTTTGGGCATCGCGCCCCGAAATCACCAGTTCTACACCTGGCATCACCACCAGGTGTCTGGAAACGATACTGCCGAAATTTCCATACCCACCGACCACCATCACCCTGAGCGTCATTCCATCCGTCCCTAAATATTCGATGAAGCCCGCAACCTTGCCACAACGAAGACGCGCAGGTGTACCCCTTGTGGTGGGTCACTCCTGTGTGGCGAGGGGATTTATCCCCGTTGGGCCGCGCAGCAGCCCCTATGGCATCCACTCAATCAACCTGACGCACCGGTATGCCAGGTTTCAGGGCCGCTTCGCGCCCCAGCGGGAGCAAGCTCCCTCGCCACAAGAGCTACTGGGTGGTGTGTCAGCTCATCAAGAGCGGTTCGGCAGAGGTCAGTGAGTGGCCGCATTTGCTCCCTGCTGATACTCCCGAGGGGTGCAGCCGAACTCGCGGCGAAACACGGTGTGCAGGTATTGCGCCGATTTGAAGCCGCAATTCTGGGCGATGTCGGCAATCGGCGAGTGGGTGTTTTCCAATCCGTTGGCGGCGGCGGCCAGTTTGAAGCGCAGGATTTCGTCGTGGACGCTGCAACCGCGCTCCTTGCGAAAATGCGCTTCGAGCGATGAACGCGACACTCCCACATAGGCCGCCACCTGGGCGGTCTTGATGCCCTGGCAGGCGTATTGGCGGATGAAGAGCAGTGCCTGCATGACATAGGGGTTGCCCAACGGTTGATGCAGGCTCGACACCTGCACATTGATCGCGTCCGGCGGTATCAGAATCTGTGTGCCGGTGGACGGCATGCCGTGCAGCATTTGATGGAGCAGGCGCGCGGCGGTGCGGCCCATGGTTTCGGTGCCCTGAATCACCGAGCTCAGCGGCACTCGTGTCAAGCTGCGGGTCAGAGGGTCGTTGTCGATGCCGATCAACGCCACCTGCTCAGGCACAGCAATCCCGGCGGTCAGGCAGGCTTGCAGCAGCTGCCGGGCGCGGGCGTCGCTGACGGCGATGATGCCGATGGGTTTGGGCAGGCTTTGCAGCCAGGCGATCTGCTGTTCGACGGCGCTGTCCCACAGCGGTGCACTGGTGCCCATGCCGCGATAGACCTCGGCATGCAGGCCATCGCGCTGGACCAGCCGGCGAAAGGCTTTTTCCCGTTCCTGGGCCCAGCGATTGGCTTGTGCCTCAGGCAGGCTGAAACAGGCAAAACGCGTCAACCCGGCCTCGATCAAGTGCTCGTAGGCCAATGTCATCAACGCGTCATTGTCGGTGGCAACATAGGGAATGCCCTTCGGGTAAGCACGTTCATCCTGATAAGAGCCGCCCACCGCCACCACCGGCAGCTTGATCCCGGCCAGCGCCTCGCCGATCAGTGGGTCGTCGAAGTCGGCGATGATCCCGTCGCCCTGCCAGCGCTCGATGCCTTTCAAGCGGCAAAGAAAATCCTCCTCAAGGAACAAGTCCCAGGAGGCGCGCGTGCTGCTCAGGTAGTTGCCGATGCCGCTGATGATGCCGCGGTCGTAGATTTTGCTGCCATTGAACAACAACGCAATGCGGTGAACAGGCGGGACGGTTTTCATTGGTTTTACCCTGGGCCGATGCGCACAGACTAGGCGCGCAAGCGGCGAACCTCAATACGCAAAATCGAACTGCTCATTGGTGATTTTCATAATCAGCAGCCACTGGGCCGGCGTTAGTATCGGGGCACCGCCAAGAATAAAAAGGAAATCGCCCATGCCGTACTTCCCCGGTGTCGACAAGATTCGCTACGAGGGCCCCGCCAGCGACTCGCCGCTTGCCTTCCGTCACTACGACGCCAACAAACTGGTGCTCGGCAAGCCCATGCGCGAGCACCTGCGCATGGCGGTCTGCTACTGGCATACCTTCGTCTGGCCGGGGTCGGATGTGTTCGGTGCCGGTACGTTCAAGCGCCCTTGGCAGCACGCCGCAGATCCCATGGAAGTGGCCATCGGCAAGGCCGAAGCGGCCTTCGAGTTTTTCTCCAAGCTGGGCATCGACTACTACTGCTTCCACGACACCGATGTCGCCCCCGAGGGCAATTCGCTCAAAGCGTACCGCGACCACTTCACCCAGATGGTCGACCACCTGGAGCGTCATCAGGAAGAGACCGGGATCAAGCTGTTGTGGGGCACCGCCAACTGCTTCAGCAACCCGCGTTTTGCCGCCGGCGCCGCCAGCAACCCGGACCCTCAAGTGTTCGCCTGCGCCGCCGCCCAAGTGTCCAGCGCCATGAACGCCACCCAGCGCCTCAAAGGCTCCAACTACGTGCTGTGGGGCGGCCGTGAAGGTTACGAAACCCTGCTCAACACCGACCTGAAACGCGAGCGCGAACAGCTGGGCCGCTTCATGCGCATGGTGGTCGAGCACAAGCACAAGATCGGCTTCAAGGGCGACCTGCTGATCGAGCCCAAGCCCCAGGAGCCGACCAAGCACCAGTACGATTACGACAGCGCCACCGTGTTCGGCTTCCTGCAACAGTTCGGCCTGGAAAACGAGATCAAGGTCAACATCGAAGCCAACCACGCGACCCTGGCCGGTCACAGCTTCCATCACGAGATCGCCACGGCCGTCTCCCTGGGCATCTTCGGCAGCATCGACGCCAACCGTGGCGACCCGCAGAACGGCTGGGACACCGACCAGTTCCCCAACAGCGTCGAGGAAATGACCCTGGCCACCTATGAAATCCTCAAGGCCGGGGGCTTCAGCAATGGCGGGTTCAACTTCGATTCCAAGGTCCGGCGCCAGAGCGTCGATGATGTCGACCTGTTCCACGGCCACGTCGCCGCCATGGACGTCCTCGCCCTCGCCCTGGAGCGCGCGGCAGCCATGGTGCAGAACGATCAGTTGCAACAGTTCAAGAACCAGCGCTACGCCGGCTGGCAACAACCATTCGGCAAAGCGGTGCTGGCCGGTGAATTCAGCCTTGAATCACTGGCCGAGCATGCCTTCACCAATGACCTGAATCCCCAAGCCGTCAGCGGTCGACAGGAGATGCTCGAGAACGTGGTCAATCGGTTCATCTACCCCTGAGCGCGGGCAATGGACAGGGCACAGGGGCGGTTACATTCGCGCGACAAATCTGTGCCCACGGCGCCCTGCGACGCTCTACAGTTCTACCGGTATCACGCTCATCGTCAGGCCGTGTCTTTCAAACAACAATAAAAGGACGCACCACATGAAAACAGTCAAACGTACCCTGCTCGCCGGCGCCCTCGCCCTGCTCTCGCTTCCGGTCATGGCCGATGCGGCCCATCCGAAAATCGGCTTTTCCATTGATGACCTGCGTCTGGAACGCTGGTCGCGGGACCGTGATTACTTCGTCGCGGCGGCGGAAAAACTCGACGCCAAGGTCTTCGTCCAGTCCGCTGATGCCAATGAGCAAAAGCAGATCTCGCAGATCGAAAATCTGATCTCCCGTGGCGTCGATGTGATCGTCATCGTGCCATTCAACGCCACCGTCCTGACCAACGCCGTCGCCGAAGCCAAGAAGGCCGGGATCAAGGTCGTGTCCTACGACCGACTGATCCTCAACGCCGATATCGACGCCTACATTTCCTTCGACAACGAAAAGGTCGGCGAGATGCAGGCCAGCGGCGTGCTGAAGGCCGCCCCCAAGGGCAACTACTTCCTGCTCGGTGGCGCCCCTACGGACAACAATGCCAAGGTCCTGCGCGAAGGCCAGATGAAAGTGCTGCAACCGGCCATCGACAAGGGTGACATCAAGATCGTCGGCCAGCAGTGGGTGAAGGAGTGGAACCCCACCGAAGCCTTGAGCATCGTGGAAAACGCCCTGACCCGCAACGACAACAAAATCGATGGCATCGTCGCCTCCAACGACGCCACCGCCGGCGGTGCTATCCAGGCCCTGGCCGCCCAGAAAATGGCCGGCAAGGTGCCGATCTCGGGCCAGGACGCCGACCTCGCGGCGGTCAAGCGCGTGCTCGATGGCACCCAGACCATGACCGTCTACAAACCGCTGAAGCTGATCGCCTCCGAAGCCGCCAAGCTCTCGGTGCAACTGGCGCGTAACGAGAAACCGACCTTCAGCTCGCAATACGACAATGGCAGCAAGAAAGTCGACACCATCCTGCTCACCCCTACGCCGTTGACCAAGGACAACATCGACCTGCTGGAAAAGGACGGGTTCTATACCAAGGCGCAGATCGCCGGGCAGTGATCTGACCAGGCAATCAAGTGGTGGGACCTGTGGGAGCGAGCCTGCTCGCGATATCGGTGGTTCAGCTTGCATCAATGTTGGATGTGCTGCCGCCATCGCGAGCAGGCTCGCTCCCACAGGGGCTCTGCTTGACCGACCGGCATCGGCGGCGACAGTAACCCCACCCGCTGATGTATGAGCCCTTTTTCATGAGTCCTTGCCATGTCCGATTACCTGTTGAAAATGAACGGCATCGTCAAAACCTTTGGCGGTGTCAAAGCCCTGAACGGCATCGACATCAAGGTCAGGCCGGGTGAGTGTGTCGGCCTGTGCGGTGAAAACGGCGCCGGCAAATCCACGCTGATGAAGGTGCTGTCGGCGGTCTACCCCTACGGCACCTGGGGGGGTGAAATTCTTTGGGACGGCCAGCCGCTCAAGGCACAGTCCATCAGCGAAACCGAAGCCGCCGGGATCGTCATCATTCACCAGGAACTGACCCTGGTCCCCGACCTGTCGGTGGCTGAAAACATCTTCATGGGCCACGAACTCACGCTGCCCGGCGGGCGCATGAACTACCCGGCGATGATCCACCGTGCCGAAGCCCTGATGCGTGAACTCAAAGTGCCGGGCATGAACGTCTCGCTGCCGGTTTCGCAGTACGGCGGTGGCTACCAGCAACTGGTGGAAATCGCCAAGGCGCTGAACAAGCAGGCGCGGCTGTTGATCCTCGATGAGCCCTCCTCGGCCCTGACCCGCTCGGAAATCGAGGTGCTGCTGGACATCATCCGCGACCTCAAGGCCAAGGGCGTCGCCTGCGTCTACATCTCCCACAAGCTCGATGAAGTGGCCGCCGTGTGCGACACCATCTCGGTGATCCGCGATGGCAAACACATCGCCACGACCGCCATGGCGGACATGGACATCCCGAAGATCATTACCCAAATGGTCGGACGGGAAATGAGCAGCCTCTACCCCACCGAACCCCATGACATCGGCGAGGTGATTTTCGAGGCGCGTCATGTCACCTGCTACGACGTCGACAACCCCAAGCGCAAACGGGTCGACGACATTTCATTCGCTCTCAAGCGCGGGGAAATTCTTGGCATCGCCGGACTGGTCGGCGCCGGTCGCACGGAACTGGTCTCGGCGCTGTTCGGCGCCTACCCCGGCCGCTACGAAGCTGAAGTCTGGCTGGGCGGCCAACACATCGACACGCGCACGCCGCTCAAGTCGATCCGCGCCGGCCTGTGCATGGTCCCCGAAGACCGCAAGCGCCAAGGCATCATTCCAGACCTGGGCGTGGGCCAGAACATCACCCTGGCGGTGCTCGACAACTACGCAAAACTGACGCGAATCGACGCCGAAGCCGAGCTGGGCAGCATCGACAAGGAAATCGCACGCATGCACCTCAAGACCGCGAGCCCGTTCCTGCCGATCACCAGCCTCTCCGGTGGCAACCAGCAAAAAGCCGTGCTGGCGAAAATGCTCCTGACAAAACCCCGCGTGCTGATTCTCGATGAACCCACCCGCGGTGTGGACGTCGGCGCCAAGTATGAGATCTACACGTTGATGGGTGCGCTGGCGGCCGAAGGTGTGTCGATCATCATGGTGTCCTCGGAACTGGCCGAAGTATTGGGGGTTTGCGACCGCGTCCTGGTGATCGGCGAAGGCCAGTTGCGCGGCGACTTCATCAACCACGAACTGACCCAGGAACAGGTGCTCGCCGCCGCGCTCAGCCATCCTGATGGCCATAACAATAATGATCGGAAGTCCGCGTAGATGAATCAGGTCAAACAGCTGTTTTCCCGCTACAAAATGCTCGCGCTGGCGATCGCCGTGGCGCTGATCTGGCTGTTTTTCAGTTGGCAGACCGACGGCGGGTTCTTGACCCCGCGCAACCTCTCCAACCTGCTACGGCAGATGTCCATCACCGGGATCCTAGCCTGCGGCATGGTGCTGGTGATCATCAGCGGCGAAATCGATTTGTCGGTGGGTTCGTTGCTTGGGCTATTGGGTGGCCTGGCGGCGATTCTCGATGTGGTCTATCACATCCCGCTGCTGGCGAACCTGAGCTTGGTGGCCTTGTGCGGTTTAGTGATCGGCTTGGGCAACGGCTACATGACCGCCTACCTGCGCATCCCGTCGTTCATTGTTGGCCTGGGTGGCATGCTTGCTTTTCGCGGCGTCCTGCTGGGGGTGACTGGCGGTACCACCATTGCCCCGGTCTCACCAGAACTGGTCTACGTGGGCCAGGGTTACTTGCCGCACACGGTTGGGACCGGGCTGGGCATCCTGCTGTTCGCCCTGACCCTGTTCCTGACCTGGAAGCAACGGCGCAACCGTGCCCTCCATGGCCTGGCGGCCCACTCCCTGGTGCGTGACGTGTTGCGCGTGGTGGTGATCGGCGCGGTGCTGGCCGGGTTCGTCTATACCCTCAACAGTTACGACGGCATCCCGGTGCCGGTGTTGCTCCTGCTGATCCTGCTGGGCGTATTCAGCTACGTCACCAGCCAGACCGTGTTCGGTCGACGTGTCTATTCGGTGGGCAGCAACATGGAAGCCACGCGTCTGTCCGGCATCAACGTGCAGGCCGTGAAATTGTGGATCTTCGGCATCATGGGCGTGATGTGCGCCCTCGCCGGTGTGGTCAACACCGCACGCCTGGCCGCCGGTTCACCCTCGGCTGGCAACATGGGCGAACTCGACGCCATCGCCGCCTGCTTCATCGGCGGCACCTCCATGCGCGGCGGCTCCGGCACGGTCTATGGTGCCCTGCTCGGCGCATTGGTCATCAGCAGCCTGGACAACGGCATGTCCATGCTCGACGTCGACAGTTATTGGCAGATGATCGTCAAAGGCAGCATTCTGGTGCTGGCGGTGTGGGTGGATGTGAGTACGCGCACGGGGCGGCGTTGAGCTGTACTCGTCACTTGCTGGCAGACGCCATCAGCACGCCGAAACCCAGGAAGGTGATGCCCGACAGTTTGCCGACAACCCTGGCGCCCTGGCTTGAAGAGAGCCAGCCCCTGGCGCCATTGGCCATCAGCGCATAACCAGAATGCACCAGTACGACAAGCACGCTATAGGACGACACCAGTAAGAAGAATTGGCTGTAGTAATCGCCCTCCGGCTTGATGAATTGAGGGAACACGGCCAGGAAGAAAAACCCGGCCTTGGGGTTGAGCAACTGGATCGACAGCGCCTCGCCGAATCGCCGCCACGGGCGCGTGGACGTGACCGTGAGTTCAGGCACGAAGCGTTGGGTGCGCCACATCTTGATGCCCAGGTACAACAAGTACAGCGCCCCGATGTATTTCAACAGCGTGAAGGCCGTCGCCGAGGCGGCCAGGATCAACCCCAAGCTGCTAGCGCAGATACCCGCCACGATAAACGCGCCTGAGGCGATCCCGAAGATGCCCGGCAGCGCACCGCGCCAGCCATGGCGCAAGGCATTGGAAAGCGTCAGCACCACACCGGGGCCCGGGCTGAGCACCGTCAGGGTCGCCAGGATCAGAAAAAGTCCGTAACCGGCCATGCATCACTCCACATTGAAGGCGAATTGCTGTGGCCTTCAGGGTGGCGTGGCACCGGGACGCTGACAAACGCTTTAATTGCGCCACACATGTGACTAAATTAGACACATGATCGCCAACCTCCCCCCGTTGAACGCCGTACGCGCCTTCGCCGCTGCCGCTCGCCACCAGAGTTTCAGCCGCGCCGCCGAAGAACTGCACGTCAGCCACAGCGCCGTCAGCCGCCACGTAAAGTTGCTCGAAGAGCGCTTGGGCGTACTGCTGTTCGAACGTCGAACCCGCCAGTCCTTGCTCACCCCGGCCGGTCGGGTTTTCTACGAGCAGGTCAGCGAGGCCCTGACCCAGATCGCCAACGCCGCCACCGCACTGACACGCAGTGCTGCCCAGCGCAAAGTGACCATCAACGTGCGCCCCTCCTTCGCGGTGCGTTGGCTGATCCCGCGACTGCCGGACTTCATGGCGCGCCACCCGGACATCAAGCCCGACGTCGTCACCAGCACCCGGCCTCCCGATCCATCACGGGAAACGTTCGACGTGGTCATCCGCCGCGGGCACGCCGGCTGGTCGCCCCATGTACAGCCCACGGTGCTGCTGGAAGACGACCTGCTGCTGGTCGCCGCACCGTCGTTGTTGCACAGCGTGCCATTGGAAAGCATGCCCGACCTGGCCCGGCACACCTTGTTATCGGGCAGGACGCGCAGCAGCGATTGGCAAGACTGGGCGGAACACGCAGGGATCGAGCCATTGAACAACCTGCCGACCCTGCAATTCGATCACATGCACCTCGTACTGCAGGCCGCCGTCGATGGGCTGGGCGTGGCGCTGTGTCCGGCTTCGCTGCTGGGTAGGGATTTGTCCAACGAGCGGCTGACCTGTCCACTGCCGTCATTGCGCCTGCCGTTAGCCCGCTATTACTACGGGGTGTCCAGGGATGCGGTGGCTGATACGCAGGTTTTTGTTGATTGGTTGCTAACCCATTGTGGGAGCGAGCTTACTCACGATAGCGCCCTGTCAGCCGACATCAATGTTGACTGATCGAATGCCATCGCGAGCAAGCTCGCTCCCACAGGGGAATTGCGTTAGCCGGGAGATGCCTTATGCGCTTTGGAGCGCGGCCAACGGCGGTCCGAAAATCTCGTAGGAATTTACCTCTGTGGCGAGGGGATTTATCCCCGCTGGGCTGCGAAGCGGCCCCAAACCAGACACCTTATTTCGCCAGGTACTGCGCAGGTACCGGTTTTGCGACTGCTGCGCAGCCGAGCGGGAGCAAGCTCCCTCGCCACAGGGGGAGCGTGCGTCCTACAGGTCGGTTGTGGGGGCTGGGATCGACTTCTATAGTTGGGTCGTCGCTGGCTTTGGCCGGTGACTGGGTTTCGCAGCCCGATAGATACGCTGGCAACCAGGCATCATAAAAGTAACAATGGGCGCGTTTGGCGTTCAACGTCACTTATGGTGGCTGTGTGTGGGAGATCTTCGGGTCTGCCGAGTTCCTCGTATCCTCGGTCTGCGAACCCACATGCAGCTACCACCCGTTCGTTTCGCAGCGAATTGCAGTAGCTATCTTTCTTGATATGAGGAAATTAGTAACTATGCGCCAGAATCCTTTGGATCAACGCTTCACCCCCCTGACCCAAACCGCCACCACCCATCCCGTCCTGCTGATCGACACCCAAGCCCCACTCCCCGAACTCCATGCTTGCGCCAGCGAACGCCTGCACGCCACGCTCGATTACCTGACTTTGGTGGCGTGCAGCAGCCTGCGTGATTCGGCATCGAGCGACATCAACACCATCACCAACGTCGCCCGGATCCTGGTGCAGGATGTGGCGGATGTGTTCGGCGTGATCGAACAGCGCGGGCTCGAAGGCTAAACCGTTGAGACGGCGACGGCACAATTGATCGTTCCCACGCTCTGCGTGGGAATGCATCCCGTGACGCTCTGCGTCACCCTCCAGAAGCGGAACGCGGAGCGTCCCTGGCGGCATTCCCACGCGGAGCGTGAGGAACGATCTTCACAGCCCCCACGACCCGATCGTACCCACGCAGCAGCGCGGGAACGATCGACCGCTTTCGCAAGCAAGCTGACATACCCACTTGCCAAACCTGATGACCGGAAGCTACTGTCAGCACCATGAACCTGCCACAGATCGCCTCGACCACCACAACCACGACCGCCAAGGCGGGTCGTGAGGTGTCGTGAGCCAATAACACACGTATCTCAAAGGCCCGCCAGCGATGGTAAGGGCCTTTTCTTTTGCCCTTGCGTCGCTGGCCCACACGCAAGGAAAGCACCATGCACGCGCTGTTGATTCTCGATATGCAAGTTGGGTTGTTTCACGGCCCGGATAGACCCTGGGCCGGCGAAGCGCTGCTGGAGACGTTGAATGGCTTGCTGCTCAAGGCCCGGGCGGCTGGGGCACCGATTTTCCTGGTTCGCCACGTCGGCCCGCCTGGCTCGCCCATCGAACCTGCAAGCCCGCTGACGCAACTGGTGCGGGAACTGCAGTTGGAGGGTGATGAAGTCATCTTCGAAAAAAGCCGCCCCAACGCCTTCATCCAGACGGGCCTGGCGGAGCGGTTAAAGGCTTGCGATGCTGAAGGCCTGGTCATCACCGGTATGAAAACCCAGTATTGTGTCGACAGCACCTGCCGAGCCGCCCGGGACCTGGGGTTCGACGCGGTCCTGATCGCCGACGGTCATACCTGTTCCGACACGCCTGAATTGAAGGCAGAAATGATCGTCGCCCATCACAACGCAACCCTGGCAGGCGCCTTCTGTCGTGTCGTTCGCGCTGAGGATTGGTGCTTCTAAACTCCATCAGAAGATCGGCTCACGGTGAGCCGGTCTTGCTCAACAAGCGGAGCTCACAGCATGGACCCGTTGCAACCCTCGCAATGCGAAAACATGGAGGACATTCGACGCGAAATCGATGCCCTCGACCAGGCGGTCATCACGCTGCTGGGCAAGCGTTTTCAATACGTGCTCGCGGCCTCGAAGTTCAAGACATCCGCAGCTTCGGTGCAGGCGCCGGCGCGTTTCAAGGCCATGCTGGCGACACGACGCGCATGGGCCGAGGCCGAAGGCTTGAGCGCCGATGCCATCGAAAAGATGTACAGCGACCTGGTGCATTACTTCATTGCCGAAGAAATGAAACACTGGACGGCCCAGCAATCCGACACCTGATCGTCACTTCCCCGTGGCGTTGCGAAGCAGCTTCAAACCAGCTACCCCGCTTCGCCAAACACACCGCATGCACTGCTTTATAGCCTTACCGCGTGGACACAGCGCTCGGCCGTACCTCGGTGCTTACAGCGTCTCGGAAACTTTCTTGAACACCTCCTCAGGCACCCACCCCTTCCAATCGGCAGTATGGTTACGCAAGTAATAACGCGCCGTTTGCTCAGGGGTTTCTTTGTTGGAGACCATTCGTGTTGCCAGCGTCCGAATGGTGTCGGTTCCAACGAACATCGACTTCAAGAAAGGGATGACAGCCTGATGCTCTTTGGCGAATTTAGCGGACGTATATTTGTTGAGGGCGATATCTGCGTATGCGCACGCTTGTCGACTCCCGACGCCCTCCTTGAACCGGGCAAGGCTATCCTTGACGGCCTCCCAGCAGGCTTCGCTGTAGGCGGGTTCCTCAAGGCGTGTAAGGGCCAGTTCACCCATCAGAGGGCTAGGGTCCCAGTAATAGGTCATGAAGGGCTGGCCCTTATCGTAAGCTGAAATAATCGCGGCGTTGAGCGCTGACTCAGACTTGAGTTCCACTGGCGTAAAAGAGCGATCCACCCCGTAAGTGGCCATTTTAATCAGGTTGATTTCCCGACACGCCCAGCTACTGATGCAGTTTAACCAAGTGGCCTTGCCTGACCCCGATGCGCGCTTGAATACCTCAGCATACTTGGGAAGGTCTTCGACACGTTTCAGATCAGGGGTCATGGGTTTGATTCCGCGCTTGGCATCGCCCTTGATCATGTAGGTGGGCACGTAGAATGCTTGCGTGAGACGCTCATAAGTGGGACCGAAATCGAGGATGGCTTTTTTTGCCCTCTGATCCTCGACCCACTGAGGCATCAGTGACGTAAACATCTCCATATTGATATCGATGTCGCCCGTTTCCATCGCTTTTTGCATTTGCGCAATATCAAGGCTTACCGACTCTACGTTCATACCGTATCCATGCTTGAGGATGTACATGGCGATATGATTGTCGATCTGGATGTTCTCCCAGCCGCCGTCGTAGAACCGGATCGAGCGAGCGTCAGATGACGCGAAAGCCAAGTGAGCGGTCAGGCTCAGCACGAAGCACAGTGCAGTACGTACGAAAAATGAAGGCATTTGAACTCTCCTATTGATGGACGGTTTCTGCTGAGCGGCTGATTGTTGAATGGGGGGAACTGGCGAGGGTTTCCACCACGATACTGGCTATCAGGTCGCGCTGCCCTTCCACGAAGTAATGGTCCCCCGCACAGAACACCGACTTGAACGCATGAGTCGTATGCTCACGCCAGCCGGTGATGTGCACCCCCGTGGCGTAAGGGTCGATACGCCCTCCAATCGAGGTAATGGGGACCTCAAGACGGGGGCTGGCCTCATACAGATAGGTGTTATTTATTTCATAGTCAGCCTTGATGATGGGAAGCATCAAGTCACGCATTTCAGCGTCATCGAACAGTGCTTGATTGTTGGCAAAATTCATTTCCTTGAGCATTGCAATGAGCTCGCCGTCATCGCTCACCGCGGGCTCACGATCCGACTCGTAATTGAACTGCAGTACATCGGAAGCGAATTGATGCTCGTTGTAAAAGTGCGGTGCCCGACTCCCTGCGAAAATCAAATGTGTCGGATGCAGGTTATGTACATGGACCAGGCGTTGAGCCACCTCGAATGCCTGTACGCCGCCCAAGCACAAACCAAAGAATGCGAACGGCCGGTCTAGGTAGGGGATCAGATCAGGTGTCAGTTTTGTCACCAGCTCTTCCATGCGGGTGTACGATTTTTCCCTCAGCCGTGCATTACGACCGGGCAGTTGCAGTAAGCAAAGCTCGATATGATTGGGCAACCGACCCGCCCAATCCTTGAATACCGCGGGCCCGCCGCCTGCATAGGGAAAGCAAAACAAGCGAAGCGTTGCTTCTGGTCTAGGCATCGGAATAACCACGCAGTCTGGCGTCTGCACTTCCTGCCGCTCAGGAGGGCTACTGCCTGCTCGCTCGGTTGGGTCGCCTTGACGGACCGCCTCAAGCTGCTCAAGTACGAAGTCGTTGATGTCGCTGAGGGTGGCACCGACGATAAGCCTGTCCAGGGGAAAGTTAATACCGAGTTTTTTTAGACTGTTGCGAAATTCAACGGTCATCAACGAATCAAAACCCATCATTGTGAGCGACTTGTCCACTGGACTTGCGTCGGCATCGAGATTGCCTGCAACCCGGGCCGCAACGGACATCAACTTGCTCCGGATGAAGGCCTGCCGTTGTTCGCCATCGAGCAACAACACAGCCTCGAGAAAGGGGACGGTGTCGCGTTCCACGATTGTTTTGCCCGCTGAGTGTTGCGCTTCAATAAGCGATAGGTACGGCCAGTCGCTGGATTGTAAATGCGCCTTATAGGGCGCCCAGTCGATCGGTGCGATACCGACGACACCTTGTGCCCCCAGGTTGTCCCACAACTTCTGCAGGCCGACTTTCGCAGTCATGTAATTGATGCCTAACGTCGACAAACGCTTCTTGAACACCTTATCGACCCGGCTGGCCATGCCTTCGGATGACCAAGGTCCCCACGCGATGCTTAAACCAGGTAACCCCGAACTGACGCGGTTTTCCATGATGGCGTCCATCGCACTGTTGGCCGCAACATAGTTCGCCTGCCCCTTGAACCCCAACGACGCACTAATTGACGAGAAACCTACGAAAAAGTCCAGCGACTGGGCGCGGGTGACATGGTCCAGCACCTGGGTGCCCTGCAGCTTCGGCGACAAGACATGCCTGAGAGAGGTTGTGCTCAATTTCGAGAGGACCGCATCTTCAACAGTCCCCGCCAACTGCAGCACACCCCGTAACGGCCATTGCAGAGCACCTATGTACGACATCAGCGGCTCAACAGCCTCACGGGATGCGATATCCATAATGAGGTAGTCGATATCCACCCCCTGACGTCTAAACGTTTCCAACACGGTCGAGCCAGTCGCTTCCAGCGATTTGCGTCCGACCACCGCCAAATGACGGGCCCCCTTTTCCACTAACCATGCAAGGACCTCGCGCCCTAGCCCACCCAACCCACCAACGACCAAATAGGTCGCATCCGGACTTAGCGCCACAGGCCTCGATTTAGCTGGCGACACGTCTATGAGTCGAGGCACATGCACGCTGGAATGACGGATAGCGAATTGATCTTCCTGCCCATTTGCAAGAATCAATTGCGAGGCTAGAAACAGATCGGCACCGACCTCCTCGATGCTCGGTGGCAAGTCTATGAAACCGCCCCAAACAGCCGGTTCTTCCTGGGCGATCACTTTGGACAGTCCCCAAAGTGTGGCTTGCGAAACGTTGATCGACGAAGCAGCGGAACGCACGTTTACCGCTGCGCGCGTCACGATCCAGAGCCTGGCGGCCTCTGATCTGGAGCTGGCCGCCAGCGCTTGCAACGTAGCCAACACGCTGTAGAGACCGGCATTCAGGGCACCAAAGTCTTCGCTACCTAAAGGAGGGTTGTCTGCAGAACGTTGCTCGGTCCCTCCGAGGTGGATAACGCCTCTGAGCGGGTTCCGCGCTGATATGAGCAGCGTTCGGAACACCTCGTGGATATCGGAGGGGGAGTCGGACCTGATGTGCCAGATATTGGCGCTGATCCGACGGCAATCGGCCGCGAATATAACGCGAACCAACTGTTCATCACCAATTGACAGGCCGTTCTGGATACCCTGGACGAGTTCGCTCGTCCCTCCAATGAACAGCCAGACCCCGGTGACGTTCTGATCGTCATGGGTTACTTGCGCTTTGATGGGTTGCTGCACCCAGTCCACAGCCGTCATCCACTGAGGCTTTGCCGAAACGCCGGGGCCTTTCCAATGGGGAACCCGCTGAAATGGATAGCTTGGCGTGTCTATGCGTGTCGCCGTCGAGCCCTCTAAAAGGACCTCCCAGTCAAGTTCAATCCCGGCCTCGAACAAGTGCCCCGCGCTTTCGAGCATTTGTTCGCGATCAGCGACCTTGCTGTTCAGGCTCGTTATCCACCTGGTCTGGTCGGCGTCATCAGGTTGCAGGCATGCCGCGCCAATCGTCGACAACACCGCCTTTGGCCCGATCTCCAGAAAAGTGCGGCCACCTTTTTTGAATGCGCCCCGGATGCAGTCCATGAAACGTACCGGCTGGCGAATATGGTCAAGCCAATGCTCCGACGTCATCAGGCGCTCTTGGGTTATCTCCCCGCTGACGTTGCTGATCAGTGGATAGCGGGGTGCCGACATTCTGATGCGCCCCAGAACGCCAGCAAAGGGCTTGAGTATCGGTTCCATCAGTTCGGAATGAAACGCATGGGAGACATTCAGGCGCGTGTACTTGGTCCCCAGCATATCGAGCACCGGGTAGAGCCTGCTCAACTCGCTCAGGGCGCCGGAAACCACCACGTTGCCCGGGGCGTTGACGGCGGCGATGCTCAGATCAATGGCATGCTGAGCCAGCAACTTGCTCACCTCGTCGTGGTTCAACGAGACGGCTGACATTCCGCCATCCAGGGGGAGCGACTGCATGAGGCGCCCACGTTCGGCGACCAGGGCCATACCGTCTTCAAGACTGAACACACCCGCCACACAAGCTGCCGAAAACTCACCGAGACTGTGCCCAAGCACAATATCGGGGACAACGCCAAAGCTCAGCCAAACCTGAGCAAGGGAATACTCCAACGCAAACAAGGCAGGTTGCGCATAGCGTGTCTGATCTATAAGCCCAGCTTCATCGCCTGGTGCAGGAAAAAGGATCGTGCGCAGGGATATTCCCATGCAGGTTTGCGCAATCGCATCGCAACGATCAATCGCAGCTCGAAACACCTCGTTATGCGGGTAGAGATCTTTGCCCATGCCTGGAAACTGGGCACCTTGCCCCGTGAACACGAACACCAGCCCGGTCTCCTTGGCAGGGTCGACCCAGTGAATATCGTTGTCTTCTTGTTGGAGTTTTGTCAGAAGGGTTTCTGACCCTCGAGCCGACACGGTGTATCGAAAAGGGAATTCTGCCCGTCCGGCACGGGCGCTGTAACAGATATCACGCAGCGACGACACAGTCGGGCGTTCGAGCAATTCGCGGTACTGGTCGATGAGGTCTGCCAGGGCGCCACGATCCTTGGCGCAAAGAGCCAGCAGGTAGGGGCCGCCGGACTCGTTCAGCGAAGGCGCCGACGTCAGGGGGGCCTGCTCAAGAACAACATGGGCATTCGTACCGCCCACCCCAAAGGAGCTGACGCCTGCGCGGCGGGGTGAATCGGTGGTCGGCCATGGAAGGGTTTTGGTGCTGATAAAGAACGGACTGCCGTCCAGATGGATGTCTTTATTGGCGCTCTTGAAGTGCAGCGTGGCGGGAATTGTCCGGTGCTTGAGAGCCAACACCGTCTTGATAAAACCCGCCACGCCAGCGGCTGCGATGAGATGGCCGATGTTGGTTTTCACCGAACCCAATGCACAGGTGTTTGCCTTGGCGCCGTGCTGTGTAAACACATCCATCAGCGCTTTGAACTCAATCGGATCGCCTAATGGGGTGCCTGTACCATGGGCCTCTACAAAGTCGAGAGTCGCGGCGCTCACCTGCGCATTCTCAAGTGCCCGTTCAATGACTTGGGCTTGTCCTCGGGAGCTGGGGGCGGCGAAGCTGACTTTGTTGGAACCGTCGTTATTGATGGCCGATCCCTTAATGACAGCCTGAATGGGATCGCCCGCTTCCAGTGCATCGCTAAGCCTCTTGAGAGTGACCAGTGCGGCGCCACTTCCAAAAACCGTGCCCCGGGCGGCGGAATCGAACGCCCGACAGTGCCCATCTGGCGATTGGATCATCCCCTCTTGGTAGACATAACCCAAGGCATGGGGCACCAGAACGGTCACGCCCCCGGCCAATGCAACATCACACTCGCCCAGGAGCAGGCTTTGGCACGCCATATGAATCGAGACCAACGAAGTCGAGCACGCCGTCTGGATGTTTAGACCGGGACCACGCAACCCCAACTTATAAGCAATCCGCGTCGACAGATAATCCTTATCGTTACCCAACAAACTCATGAAACCGGCACTGCTGTCCAAAAAGCCGGTTTCGCAGGCGTCCTTCTCCCCCATAACATTGGTGTGAAGGTAACCGTTGTGACCTGCGCCAGCGAACACGCCAATGTTCAATGCCTCACGGTCCTTACTCAATCCCGCGGCGTCCAACGCCTCCCAGGCACACTCAAGTAACAGTCGATGCTGGGGGTCGGTAATCGCTGCCTCGCGTGCTGTCATTTCGAAAAAACCAGCGTCGAACCGATCGACATTATTCAGACGGGCCGTCATGGCAACGTAGTCTTCCCGATTAGCCCGTTCAGCCGGAACACCAGCTTCCAGCAAAGAGCCCAGAGAAACAGCCTCAATGGACTCGTGACCCGATGTTAAGTTTTCCCAGAATTGCTCGATGGAGTCGGCGCCCGGGAATCGGCAAGCCATGGAAATAACGGCAATCTCATTTCCGTGATATCTGATCTCGCTCATCCTGTTCTCTCCCAAATTGATGGTGACTTAGCCACGCGGCGCCTATAGCTGCTTCTGGCGTTTACGAGCCGCTGATTTAATGGCTGCGTTCCTGCGGCTCGTACTGGAAGAAGGGGTCAACTTCGAGGACGAGGCGTCATCCAATCCCAGTTTTCGGCTAATCAAACGCGTTTGGGCATCGATGCAGTTGTCTTCAAAAAGCTCAGTGACCTGAAGCTTCAAGCCAAAGGCATCGTTCAACGTCCTGGTCAGGTTTACGATGAGCAGAGAGGAGCCTCCCTGGGCAAAAAAACTCCGCATGGGATGTACCGAAGGGGTCATCAGGATGTCGGACCATACTCGCGTCAGGCGTTGTTTTACCGACAACGATGGATCGTCTGCGTGCGATGGCCTGGGTTGGACCTGAGGTGCTAACCGCTCGAGTGCTGCGACATCCAGCTTTCCGTTGAACGTGAGCGGAAAGTGCTCCAGGAAAACAAAATGGGCGGGAATCATGTACGAGGGAAGATGGGTTCGGAGGGAATCTTTGAGTTTCTCGATGACATCTTGCCGGCTAGCAAGGTCATCGACTTCCCTGACAAAGGCTTGCTCAGCCCGCTCGCCACCCACGCTAGGGCGAGGCTCAAACGTGGGATCCAGGCTGTTATGCGGCCCCACGAATACGTCCATCGTTCCCGCGGGGAGACTCTCGTTCCAGCGCACCCTGGCTTGACGATGGCGGTCGGCGGCCCAGCAGCGAATGTATTCAGGGTCGCAAGCTTCGTCTGGGATGTTTGAGGGAGCGCTTCTGGAAAGCTGGAGGTCCAGGCTGATTCTAGCGTTTGGAACACCTGTCAGCACAAACGCCGAAGGGGCGGATGCCAACCATTGACTCAGGTCTTGCTCGTGCAGACGCTCATGTTGATACGAGTAGCGTGTCACCGGTTTTAAGATCGTTCGCTCATCCGTGTCGAGCCTTATGATGACGTCGTAACGATAACGAGTCATTTCATCGCTACCTTGTCCTGCTCGCAACTCGGTCTCTACGTTGACGATTCGCTCAAGCGTGTAGGCCACTTGCTTGATTTGCAAAGGATCGAGCCACAACTCCCCTTCTCCGATCATCGGGAGTGCACGCTGTAACTTTTTGCGGGTACGACTCGCGGCAGCGGACAAGACGTGTTTCAGGGATTCGTAGGGCACATCACCGATCACAATCACGCCGCCGTCTTTGCACAACGCGGATGCTTTCTGAAGTACATCGACAAGGTAATCAATGCCTGGGAAGTACTGAATGACGGAGTTCAGAAGTACCACGTCGAAAGGTGCCTCACCCAGCGCATCAAGCTCATGGGCCGCCATTTTAACCAGCACGAATGCGGCTGCATTGCTACCGCCCGCCTCCAGCCGTCGTCGCGCGGACTCAATCGCCGCTTCAGAAGCATCGCAGCCCACATAACGCCGGACGCCTCTTTCCAGCAGTGCGGCTCCAGTCATCCCGATACCGCAGCCTACATCCAGTACTGATTGGTCTGAGAAAGCCAGAACACGAGAAGCTGTCGCCTGCACCCATTCACGCAGATCGCTGTCCGGGATCAACTCGCCGGAAAAACTTGAGGTGTAACCACTTTCGGCACTGGCGATCTCATTTTTCTGCGCCGACAGATAAGCCGCCTCCCACACGTCAAGCCAGACCCCGGCATCCGCATCGCGTTGCTGCCCCAACACACTGCCATCCAGCACGACATAGGCGGCCAGCCTGTGGTCATCATGAGCGTGCTCCACCAGGGTGACGACCGATTGACTGACGAGGCCGGACTTATCAAGGGCGGCCTCGACCTCGCCCGGCTCGATACGGTAACCGTTCAACTTCAGTTGTCGGTCTTTACGTCCGATGAAAACCAGGGAGTTATCGGGCTGCCGGCGAACCCGATCGCCGGTGTAGTAAGCCACTGAAGTGCCGCTCTTTGCTTCAGTTGTCTGAAATTTTTCCGCCGTCAGATCGTCCCGATTGAAATAACCGGCACTGACCCCAGGCCCCTCAATCACCAATTCGGACTCTAAGGGGTCATCTGACGGACACAATCGAAAGTGAGTGCCAGGCAATGGCTGGCCTATGGGAATACTTGTGGCAGAGCCGGTAAAATCGTCGGCCTGTAATCTGTGACAGAAAGACCAAATCGTTGTTTCTGTCGGCCCATAAAGGTTCCATGCCGCCCGCGCCGACTGAAAGATTTTCTTACCCAGCTCGACGGGCAATGTTTCACCGCCACACAGCGCTCCGACGGCGCAGGTGCGGGGCCACCCTGCTGCTATCAGCAGTCTCCAGGTGGCTGGGGTGGCTTGAAGCAGCGCACGGTCGCATTGATCAAGTAATGTCGCGATCGCCTGTCCATCCCTGGCCTGTTGCTCACTGGCCAAGTACAGCGTTCCACCTTGAGCCAAGGGCAGAAAAAACTCCAGGATGGAAATATCAAAGCCGTAGGTCGTCGTGGAAACCAGCGCGCCCCATGCCGAAAAATTGATCACCTCATTCATCGCAGATAAAAAATAGGCAAGATTTTGCCGACGGACCATCACGCCCTTTGGGAGACCCGTTGAGCCTGACGTGAACAACATATAGGCAAGCGAAGCATCATCGACCACGGGGTCAAAGGGCAGCGTCGAATCGCTCCAATCGACGTCCTCAATATCTAAAAAAGCGCCCACCGGCCATCGTGAAAGATCAACCGATTGAGATTTAATCACGACATCGAGGTTGGCGAGCGTGGCGATAAGCTCATTACGCTGTAACGGCGAATCCGGGGGGAGCGGAACAAAGATTGCCCCTATCGACAGGACCGCTGTCAGCGCGACGATCAGATCAGGTTCCCTGGGCAAGTAGATCCCAATCTTGCTCCCCAATCCAAAGCCTTCGCAGACAAGGTGCTTGGCGAGCGCCTTTCTTCGGCTTGAAAGTTCAGCGTAGGCAATCGGCTGTCCTCGAGACATTATTGCTATTCTCTCGGGGTACTGATTCGCCCATGTATCGATTCTAGCAACAAGGTCCAGTGGAACGGATGAGTAATTGATGGGGTGTATTGACAGCTGCATCATTCCAAGAACTCCTTCTACCGCAATCGGTACATAGAACTTAAATGGGTTATGCATGCAGTACCAAATGACCAGCCGATGCATTCAGCACAGCAATATTAGTCATTCTTTAAAGCGAGTAGTGGCAACAGGATAAGTTTCGATTATTTGTAACTTAGTAAAAAGACACCAACCAGAACGGTACCTATTCCAACCTTCTGCACCACCGTCGTTATCTCTCTGTAGATCGCGATAGCTAACAACACAGTAACACCGGAGTACACCGAGCTGATAGGCGTCACTAACGACAGATCCCCCATCTTGGAGGCGAATATATAAAACACCCAGCCTGCATTGACCAATAAAGAGTGCGCAAAGAAAATCCACCCGCGACGCCGAGTCACGTCTCCTTTTTCCAGCTTGCCGTTCCTGATCAGTGCCAATGAAGCAAAAAGAACAGCCTGAGTTAATGCCGAATAAAAGAAAGCATTCGTGACATCAAGTGTCTTTGCGGAAAAACCAAGGATAAAAAAGGCCACGCCAAAGCCGGCCATGGCCAAGATGGCCTGGAGGAATCCTTGCGAGCCGCCACGCAGTGACCGGAAGATATTGCCGGATGTCATGACAATGCCAATAAAAATAATGGACACGGCAATCCAGGCAGCCGGGGCTAACCTTTCTTGTAGGAAAATGATGGAGAAAAAGATAGTAACCAAGCTATAGGTAGAAGCAATCGGAGAAACCAAGGACAAGTTTCCGACTTCACACCCTCGCATGTAGAAATAATAGCCGGATACATAGGCGGCAGAGCTGCAGGTGATGATCAACACGGCGTTGGCGTCGAACCTGAGCTGGTGTGAAATGATCAAATATGCCCCCAAGAGGGAGGCCACCACAAAGGTAAATATATTGCGAACCAGCATTGTTTTTGCGGTACCTAACTGACGAATCATCAGACTTTGAATAAAGTCTGAAACCCCCCAGCACAACATGACCATAAGTCCGCCAAAAACGCCGCTATCCATACTAAACAAACTCCATTTCCATCAGACTTGCTGTGTCAGCCACGCCTTGTATTCATCGATTGCAGTTTCGTCTCTTGAATAAAATGCCCATTTGCCAATTTTGTTCACACGCAAAAACCCTGCTTGCCTCAATAGATCCAAGTGCCGACTCACCGTTGGCTGGCTCATACCGAGTTTTTCAGTGATCAATGTTACGCACACACCGATCGCCGCGGGATCACCCGTAACTTGATGAGAGAAGTGCGCACGGGGCTCCTTAAGCCATTGAAGGATTAGGATTCGAGGTTCACCCGCAAACGCTTTGGATTGCTCTATGTATTTATCGTGTGGATTCATCCTAGCCTCATATAGCTAAATGTCAATGCGTTTTTTTGATCGATGCGAATCGTTCAAGGTCATCTTATAACTTTAATTTGAAAATTTCCGCTAGTACCTACGACCGTTGTTATATCGCCCAGCCAGTGATGACTTGCGTTAACACTCTGCACACCGGGACAGCTTGTAGCGTCTTCGAGCGTACCAACTGGCAAAGCGCTGCTGGACACGTTGAATGGTTTGCTGCTATGGCCCCTTGAGCGCCGATCCATCGAGAAGATGTACAGCGCCCCCTGATGCATCACTTCATTGCCGCACTGGACGGCGGAACAGCCCCGCAACGGAACCGCGGTCGGTAACTCCTCCCGTGTTCCGTAGGATCAGAAGTAATCACCGATAATGATTGTGCGCCTTTACCCACTGATATCCTCAGAAAACATCCAAAAGCCCATTAAGAGATCGGCCACGACAAAGGTAAATCAAAGCCTTGGTTGTGCTGCGCTGCACTTCGTTTCGCCAGCGTCAAGAATTCGAAATTTGACACTACAAAGCCATCACCTATCGTTCCTCCCTAGACCGCACCCAGGGACCGGGTGGCCGGACACCCTTTACCAGGGCGGTCGCCAACGTCATTACCCTCAAGGAGCAACAACATGTCTGGATCGACCCAAACCATTGATGTGCTCGTCAACGTTGACGCCGATTACCTGCTCGCCCACCCCAACGACGTAGGCGGTGCGATTTCCATGCTGGTGACCCGCGATGCCGTCGACAGCCATGCCAGCGGCAACACCGGCGAAGGCGGCAACGAGTTGTGGTTCGACGTACAGCCCGGCGACAACATCCGCTGGCGCGCCACCACACTGTCGCGCAACTTCGATCGCATCGCCTTGATCAAGGATGTCGAGAGCGGCGACCCTCACCAGGGCGGTGACTACAAGGGCACCATGTCGAAGCCGAACTCTTTCAACATCCCTGGTGTGGTGCCCTATCTGAACAAGGCTGCCCCCGGCGGCATTTCCAAAACGGATGTGATCTATACCATGTGGCAATCGACGGCTGAGAATCCGGGGAAACTCTGGTACACCATCACCTTCGTTTTGCTGGACCGTGACCTGAACCAGATTGGCCAGACCCACACGTGGGACCCCTACATCACCGTCAATAACCAATAACTGAAATGCACACAACCCCGGTCGGCTCCCTTCGTCGTTGACGAGGGCGCCGGCCGGGGCTGTGTGCAGGTTCAGCAGGACATCCGCTAAGCCGTTTCTTTGAACTCCGTTAACGCCGCCAACACCAACGGGTGCAGGACAGCATCAGGGTGTTTCGTTTGCCAGGCTGCCAAATCGCGGCACATGGCCGGCGTCCAAAAGCTCTTGATGTGCTGGCGAACACCATTCACCGCCAATGTGTGATCCGGCTCGCTGGCGAAATACTGAGCGATCTGGTTGGCCATCTTGATCAAGCTGTCAGAGCTCATCGACGCACCTCGGCTTTCTCGGCATGACGACGTTCCCTCAGCAAGCGTCCCTGTTCATCACTGAAGGCCTGATACCGCTTCTGCCATTCCGAAGGCTGGCTGACCCGCACGATCTCGACCGCCGTCACCTTGTATTCCGGGCAGTTGGTGGCCCAGTCGGAGTTGTCGGTGGTGATCACGTTGGCACCCGATTCAGGGAAGTGGAACGTGGTGTAGACCACGCCCGGTGCCACCCGCTCGGTCACCTTCGCGCGCAGCACCGTCTGCCCGGCACGACTGCCGATACCCACCCAATCTTCGTCGACAATCCCACGGTTCTCGGCATCGGTCGGATGGATTTCCAGGCGGTCCTCCTCGTGCCAGGCCACGTTGTCGGTACGCCGAGTCTGAGCGCCGACGTTGTACTGGCTGAGGATGCGCCCGGTGGTCAGCAGCAGTGGATAGCGGCTGTTGACCTTTTCCTCGGTGGGCACGTAGCCGGTGAGCATGAAGCGTCCCTTGCCGCGCACGAATTGGTCGATGTGCATGGTCGGGGTACCGTCCGGTGCTTCATCGTTGCAAGGCCATTGCAGGCTGCCGTGACGATCCAGTTCGGCGTAGCTGACGCGGGTGAAAGTCGGCGTCAGACGCGCGATTTCATCCATGATTTGCGAAGGATGGTTGTAATGCATCTTGTAGCCCAGGGCGTCAGCCAGGGCGATGGTGGCTTCCCAATCGGCCTTGCCGGCCAACGGGTCCATCACCTTGCGAACGCGGGAGATGCGGCGTTCGGCGTTGGTGAAGGTGCCGTCCTTCTCAAGGAACGAGCTGCCCGGCAGGAACACATGGGCGAACTTGGCCGTCTCGTTGAGGAAGATGTCCTGGACGATCACGCATTCCAAAGCAGACAGCGCGGCCGTCACATGCTGGGTGTTGGGGTCGCTTTGGGCGATGTCCTCGCCTTGGCAATAAAGCGCCTTGAAGGTGCCGTCCAGGGCCGCCTCGAACATGTTGGGAATACGCAGGCCCGGGTCGGGTTGCAGGGTGACGTTCCAAGCCTGCTCGAACTCGGCACGTACCACCTCGTTGGAAATGTGCCGATAGCCCGGCAACTCGTGGGGGAATGAGCCCATGTCGCAGGAACCCTGAACGTTGTTCTGTCCTCGCAGCGGGTTCACCCCGACACCTTCGCGACCGATGTTGCCGGTCGCCATGGCCAGGTTGGCGATGCCCATGACCGAGGTACTGCCTTGGCTGTGCTCGGTGACACCGAGGCCGTAGTAGATGGCCGCGTTGCCTCCGGTGGCGTAGAGCCGTGCGGCGGCGCGGATCTGCTCGGCAGGCACGCCACACACTGGGCCCAGGGCCTCGGGGGAATTTTCCGGCAGGCTGACGAAATCGCGCCAGCGAGCGAAGTCCGCCGCCTCGCAGCGTGCCTCGACAAAAGGCTGGTCAATCAAGCCTTCGGTGGCAATCACATGGCCCAACGCGTTGAGCATTGCCACGTTGGTGCCCGGACGCAGCTGCAAGTGCAGCTCGGCACGGGCGTGAGGCGAATCCACCAGGTCGATGCGCCGCGGGTCGATGACAATCAGCCGTGCACCCTGGCGCAAGCGGCGCTTGAGCTGGGAACCGAACACCGGGTGCGCGTCAGTGGGGTTGGCGCCCATCACCAGGATGACGTCGGCCTTCATCACCGAGTCGAAATTCTGAGTGCCGGCGGACTCGCCCAAGGTCTGCTTGAGGCCGTAACCGGTAGGTGAATGGCAAACACGGGCACAGGTGTCGACGTTGTTGTTGCCGAACGCGGTGCGCACCAGTTTCTGCACCAGGTAGGTTTCTTCGTTGGTGCAGCGACTGGAGGTGATGCCGCCAATGGAGTCACGCCCGTACTTGAGCTGGATGCGGCGCAATTCGCTGGCGGCGTAAGTGACCGCCTCATCCCAACTGACTTCCTGCCACGGGTCGTTGATGTGCTTGCGGATCATCGGCTTGGTGATGCGGTCCGGGTGCGTGGCGTAGCCCCAGGCGAAGCGGCCCTTGACGCAGGAGTGGCCGTGGTTGGCCTGGCCGTTCTTGTCCGGGACCATGCGCACCAGTTGTTCGCCTTTCATCTCGGCGCGGAACGAGCAACCCACACCGCAGTAGGCGCACGTGGTAATGACGCTTCGCTCCGGCTGGCCGATCTCCACGACGCTTTTGTCGATCAGGGTCGCTGTCGGGCACGCCTGCACGCAGGCGCCGCAGGACACGCACTCGGAATCGAGGAAGTTGTCACCGCCGGCCGCTTCCACCCGGGAATCGAAGCCGCGGCCGGTGATGGTCAGGGCGAAGGTGCCCTGGATTTCCTCGCAAGCACGCACGCAGCGATTGCAGACGATGCACTTGCTCGGGTCGTAATCGAAATACGGGTTGGAAACGTCCTTGGCCTCGGCCAGGTGGTTGGCGCCTTCGTAGCCGTAGCGCACTTCGCGCAGGCCCACCTGCCCCGCCACAGTCTGCAATTCGCAGTTGCCATTGGCCGAGCAGGTCAGGCAGTCCAGCGGGTGGTCGGAAATGTACAGCTCCATTACGTTGCGGCGCAGCGTGCCAAGCTTGGAGGTTTGCGTGCGAACCACCATGCCTTCGGTTACCGGCGTGGTGCAGGACGCCGGATAACCGCGCATGCCATCGATCTCCACCAGGCACATGCGGCAGGAGCCGAAGGCTTCCAGGCTGTCGGTGGCGCAGAGCTTGGGAATGGTGGTGCCGAGCAAGGCCGCGGCACGCATGACCGAGGTGCCAGAGGGGACGCTGATTTCGCGCCCGTCGATAGTCAGACTGATCTGCACGTCGCTTTCGCGCGCCGGGGTGCCCAGGTCGATATCGCTGCTGGGGTCGAAGATGTTGATCATTGGTCGGCCTCCGTGGTCGCCAGACCGAAGTCGGCGGGGAAATGCTTGAGGGCGCTGGCGACAGGGTAGGACGTCATCCCACCGAGGGCACAGAGCGAACCGTATTGCAGGGTGTCGCACAGATCCTGCAGCAGCAGGACCTGTTCCTGGCGAGCACCGGCTTCGGTGCTGGCGATCAAGCGATCCACCACTTCAACCCCGCGGGTGGAGCCGATCCGGCACGGCGTGCACTTGCCGCAGGATTCCTCGGCACAGAACTGCAAGGCGAACCGGGCCATTTGGGCCATGTCCAGGCTGTCGTCGGCAACCACCACGCCACCGTGGCCGAGCATCGCGCCCATGGCGGCGAACGCTTCGTAGTCCAGCGGCGCATCGAATTGCGAAGGCGGCACCCAGGCACCCAGCGGCCCGCCCACTTGCGCGGCCTTCAGCGGCCGACCGCTGGCTGTACCGCCGCCATAGCCTTCCACCAGTTCGCGCAGGCTCAGGCCGAAGGCCCGCTCCACCAAGCCACCCTGACGGACATTGCCGGCCAGTTGGAACGGCATCGTGCCCAGGGAGCGGCCCATGCCGAAGTCGCGATAGAACTGCGCGCCCTTCTCCAGGATGATCGGCACCGAGGCCAGGGTCACCACGTTGTGCACCAGGGTAGGCAGCCCGAACAGGCCTTGAATCGCTGGCAGTGGCGGTTTGGCGCGAACCGTGCCGCGCTTGCCCTCGAGGGATTCCAGCAATGCGGTTTCTTCGCCACAGATATAAGCGCCGCCCCCGACACGAACCTCGATGTCGAAGGCGCAATCGCTACCGCTCACGTTCGCGCCCAGATAACCGGCGTCACGAGCAATGCGCAGCGCTTCGTTCAGCGTACTGACGGCGGCCGGGTACTCCGAACGCACGTAGATGTAGCCCATCGTCGCGCCTACGGCGATGCCGGCAATGATCATGCCTTCGATTAGCAGGAAGGGGTCACCTTCCATCAGCATGCGGTCGGCGAAGGTGCCGGAGTCGCCTTCATCGGCGTTACACACCACATACTTCTGCGCCCCCGCGGCATCACGCACGGTGCGCCACTTGATGCCCGCGGGGAACGCCGCACCGCCCCGACCACGCAAGCCGGAATCCAGCACGCTGGCGACCACGTCCGTGCCCTCCATTTGGATGGACCGGGCCAGGCCCAGGAAGCCACCCTGGGCACGGTAGTCATCCAGGGACAGCGGTTGCGTGATGCCGGCACGCGCGAACAGCAGGCGCTGCTGGCTCTTGAGATAGGGAATCTCCTCCACCGGCCCCAGGGCCAGTGGATGGCTGCCGGGATCGCCTGCCAGCGCATCCAGCAGGCTCGGCACATCGGCCGGTGTGACAGGGCCAAAGCCCAGCCGGACGCCGGCGCTTTCAAGCTCCACCAGCGGCTCCAACCAATAGAGGCCACGGGAACTGGTGCGCAACACCGTCAACGGCAGTTGTCGACGCTCAGCCTCACGGGCCAACGCATCGGCCACCTTGTCCGCGCCCACGGCACGGGCTACCGAATCCTGGGGGATACAGAGCGTCAGCATGCGCCCTCCTCCATACAGTCATTGACCAACTGACGCAGACGCTCGGGCGTGATCCGCGCATGCAGCTCCCCGTCCAGTTCCAGGGCCGGCGAGCAAACACAGGCCCCCAGGCAATAGACCGGCCGCAGGCTGATGCTGCCATCGGCACTGGTGCCGTGATCGTCCAGCGCCAATTGCTCGCGCAACTGCGCAGCCAGGGTATCGGCGCCCATGCTCTTGCAGGACTCCGCCCGGCACAGACGCAGGGTATGGCGCGCTGGCGGCGTGGTACGGAAATCGTGGTAGAAACTGATGACCCCGCGCACTTCAGCCTGGCTGAGGTTGAGGGCGTGGGCGATCTCCGGGACGGCGCTGTCGGGGACATACCCGCAGCCTGCCTGGATGGCATGCAGAATAGGCAACAGGGCACCGGGGGTGTCCTTTTCGCGCGCAAGCACGCTGTGGATCAACGGCAGGTGAAGCGTCTCATCGGGCATAAACGTACCTCGGCATCTCGAACGACACCGCCGCATAGCGGCAGCCGTCCGGAGTCTTGGCTGGGGCGTGCGGCCCACGTCACGGTAGCGTGGCACATCCGATCGCCATTCTCGCTCTCCGGCCAGTGTCTTTTGGCGCACTTGGTCCGGGGCATCCTCACAGCTTGCCACTCCCGGGGGTTGGCGATTGCACATGGACGACGAAACGTGTTCTGAAAGCGACTACTTGATCACTTGGCCCGGTGGACGATGCGCAAAGTCCTGGTTCACCCACTGAACTGTCAATCGCCTTTCTTAGATGGCTTTGCGCAATGCATTGGCAACCAATGTAAATGCAGGTGAAGACTGTCGTCGGCTGGGGTAGTACAGATAGTAGCCTGAAAACGGCGGACACCAATCTTCCAGCACTCGCACCAGCCGGCCTTCTTGCAGGTACGGTTCAAACTCTTCTTCTGGTAGGTAGGCAACGCCCAGCCCGGCCACTGCCGCCTGCACGATATGAGTCGAGGTGTTGAAAATGAGCGGGCCGTCAACTCGCACGTTTACCTGTTTGCCTCGCCGCTCAAAGTCCCAGACATAGAGCCCGCCTGATGTTTGCATGCGCTGGTTGATACAGCGATGGCTCATCAGATCGCGGGGGGCCTTGGGAATGGCGTGAGCAGCGAAGTACGCTGGCGTAGCGACGACAGCCATCCGCAATGGAGGGCCTATCGGAACGGCAACCATGTCTTTGTCGATGGTGTCCCCCAAGCGCACACCAGCATCAAACCGATCCGCCACGATGTCTCGAAATCCGTAACACACGTCAAATTCAACGTTTATATCCGGGTAGTCGTGCAGCAGCCCGGTAAGTTTGGGTAGCAAGGTCGTGCGCAAGACATGATCACCGCAGGTGATGCGTACGGTGCCTGCGGGCTTGTCGCGCATTTCCGTCAGCCTATCCAGCTCTGCTTGTATTTCATCGAAGCGATTGCCTATCGCTTGCAGCAGCCGCTCGCCAGCGATGGTCGGCGAAACGCTGCGAGTGGTCCGCGTCAATAACCGGATCTGCAAGCGTGCTTCCAGGCCGTTGATTGCCTGGCTCAGTGCAGGTTGTGTGACACCCAATGCCCCGGCGGCGCGCGTGAAGCTGCCTTCGCGCGCAACCGTGACGAAAGACAACAGGTCATTGAGATTTCTTTTGATCATGGTGAAACACATCTAAGCCAATTAATTAGCCTTGCTTATAGCCTTGTTAAGCATTCATTAGCTAGTCACATAACCGTTCCCAAGTCACCATCAACGCCATGAACAGGAATAAATGCGCAACGGCGATGAAATCGGCCCGGCTTGGTTTGCTGGCGGTGATGCTCGTGCTTGGCAGCTACGCAACGATGAATGGTGCCGCATCGGCATCTTCGAAAACGGAGAAAACCGCGATGTGGATGACCGTCGGCGAACAACGCTTCGCCATCACCCTGGCCGACAACGCGGCTACCCGCGCGTTTGTCACGCTCTTGCCGCTGACGTTGGAGATGAACGATCTCAACCATAACGAGAAATACGCCCCCCTTCCCCAAGCGCTACCTACTGAAGCAAACCCGCCGGGAACGATCCGCAATGGCGACCTGATGCTGTACGGCCCGGACACCTTGGTCGTCTTTTACACGAACTTCAACTCTGCCTACGCCTACACCCGTCTGGGGCAAGTGGATGACACCGCGAAACTGGCTCAAGCGCTGGGTCGGCGGGGTGTGCAAGTGACGTTTTCCAAAAACTGATGACTCCGCATCGACAGGATCCCCAATGAAAAAGATCATCGTTTTATTAACCCTTCTTATCAGTTCGCTCTCAGCAATAGGAGCCGATATGTCCAACGGCGCAGATAACTTCTATACCAGCGGCGACGTGACCGTACAGAAGGTCAACTTCAAGAACCAGTATCAAATGAACGTAGCCGGCAGCCTGTTCATTCCGAAGAAACTCAATGGCAAGGCCAGAAATCCGGCGATTGTCGTAGGCCACCCGATGGGCGCGGTCAAGGAACAGAGCGCCAACCTCTATGCCACGAAAATGGCAGAAAGAGGCTTCGTGACCCTTTCCCTGGACTTGTCATTCTGGGGCAAAAGCGAGGGGCAGCCGCGCAATGCGGTTTCGCCGGATATCTATGCCGAGGACTTCAGCGCCGCAGTAGACTTTCTCAGCGCCCAGCCTTTGGTCGATAAAGAGCGCATTGGTGCAATCGGCATCTGCGGCAGTGGCAGCTTCGTGATCAGTGCAGCCAAGATTGACCCACGCATCAAAGCCGTCGCAACGGTGAGCATGTATGACATGGGAGCCGTCAATCGCAACGGATTGAAGCACTCCCAAACGCTTGAACAGCGCCGGGCTATCATCGCGCAGGCCACACAACAGCGTAATGTGGAGTTCGCGGGCGGTGAAACGCTTTACACCAGCGGTACGGTGCATCGGTTGGATGAAAACACTCATCCTATCCAACGTGAGTTCTATGACTTCTACCGCACCCCGCGCGGTGAGTTCACGCCATCCAGCTCGTCCAAAGACCTGACCACGCACCCGACGCTGACAAGCAACATCAAGTTCATGAATTTCTACCCGCTCAATGACATCGAGACCATTTCGCCTCATCCGATGTTATTCATTGCTGGCGCCGATGCGCACTCCAGGGAGTTCAGCGAGGAAGCTTACAAGCTCGCCGGTCAACCCAAGGAACTTGTCATCATACCGGGGGCTGGCCATGTCGATCTTTATGATCGGGTCAACCTCATTCCGTTCGATAAGCTGACGAGCTTCTTCCAGAGCAATCTGAAGTGACAAAGAGACTAGGTTCCTCAAAGAGTTGCGGGGAACACAGAAACAGGAACGCCAATTTGTCAGTTATGTTCGTGCGAGCAAACATACCTGACAAACCGGCGCAATTGGGCTGCGTCAGACAGGCGTTTCGAGCGCGGCACTCATCGCCGTCAGCCGAGTAGTCAAGAGCGGCTTCGCCCCGGCTGCATCCGCGCCAAGGTATTACCACCCACCCAGTAATGATGGAACAGACCCGCCGCCACCCGCAGGCCGATCAGCCTGTAGCCGCTCCAGCATCAACCAGGCCAGCACCGGTGTCGCGATCATCAGGTCATACAGGGCCGCAGGCTCATTGACAGTTTCCCATAACGGTTTACGGCAATGTCGTGGGTCATAACGCGCCTCGTGAAAGTTTGACGCAGTGCCGACTCATTCGCCAGCCTCGTCCCTACCCTCCGGGCACTCACACGCCACGAAAAACGAAAGCATCGCTATGCTAACTACGGATAGATGCGTCCGGGAAACGACCATCTGCTGCGTAATATCAAGGAGGAGCCAATGATGGCAGAAGCAACTGCGGGACTCGAAAAGCAGATTGATATCGCGACAAAACTACTCTCCCTGTCGGCAAAAATCGGATTACTGATTGGTGGTACGTGCATCGTCAGCTACCTGTTGAGCAACGGTCACTACCCACAGGGCGTATCCATCGGAGACAGTCTGTTATTTCTGGTCGCGGCATTTTGCTTTGGCTTGGTTTGTGTTTATTTTTCAGTCTCCGTCACCGCAGCCGGGGTATTGCTTTCCCCACTCTTCATTCCGGTGCTTAGAGGCTTCGCCTGGTTACATGGAAAAGTCACCGGTGACAAACCCGTACTGGAATTCAAGCGACCAAAAATAACGTTCTTCTTGGTATTTTTTGGATTATGCGGGGCAGTAACCATTTACGTCCTAACCCGCAAAAGCCCCTTGGAACACATTCTGCTCATCCTGCTGCCCATTGCTCAGTACATCATTTACTCCGCCTATCTGGAGCAGAACAAGAAGATAAAAGCAGCGCAGCCATCGGCACCTGAAGTCGTCGATTTCGAGCATCCTGAGCAGAATCCTCACGCCGAAATGAAACGCTTGAAGAGAACCAGGGCGGTGATCGCTGGCGTCATCCTGCTGACGCCCCTTCTCATGGGGGGCGTGACCTCGGACTTGCTGCAAGTGGCCATGAGCTTCGCGCAAATACGCATAGAACGGGCAACGATTCTCGTGAAACCGCCTTACGCCAACCTGTTGCCAGCCCCCAAGGATTCAGCGCTGGAAAACTACAAAAGCTTTGACAATGCGACGGTGATTTTCCGAGGTGTTGGCAATTCGACGCTCATTGAAATGCGCACCGAGGAAACGGCGATCCGATTGGAGATCCCAAATGACTCAATCATTATCGAGCGCCGTGTGAGGCCCATTGCCAAAGTCAGGAAAGATCCTGAAAAAACGGAAAGCTGATACCATCCGAACATTGACACGCTGAGCAGAACAATATGAATCGCCGCAAGAAAATAAACCAGTTATTGAAGGCTAACGCCAAAAAAGCCAGTGCCAAGCTGGCCCCCAAAAACAAGACTCAATACATCAGCAAAGCCGACCGACTGAAGCTGGCGGCTGAAGCCGGTGACGCCCCCATCACGCCGCCGGAAAGCTGATCCACGTCGCTGAAGTTCCATCCTCAGGTCGTTTTGCACGTTAACCAGGCGCTCCAGAAAAGACTGCTGAAGAACCGGGTAGCACTGCCGAATCCTGCATCATTCAGCAGCTTTTGAACCGCCGCCTCGGAATGTGGAGGGTCGGCGCCTTGAAGAATTTTTCCAAGCTTGACCGTCACTTCTTCCGGGCTGGCACCATGCTGTCGCCACCGTTGCCCCCAGGCCGCGAGGAGTAGCGGCTGGCTGGCATACGCATATTGGTTCCCGGCGACAATCAGCGGCGCTCCCGGCTTTAGATGTGCCTGGATGGACCGTAATATTTTCAACTTGGCTTCATCCCCATCGAGATGATGGAGTACACCGATCAAGGTGGCAGCATCGTACGACCCGTTGGCGACCAGGTCTTCAACATGCCCAAGATGCATGGCGGTTCTTTCGAGCAAGTTGTTTGCGGCTAATTGCTGCTTCGCGGCCTCCAGCATTGGCCCGGACGGATCGACGGCAGTGAAGCGCCAACCCGGCTCCAGCTTGGCCATTGCAATGATCTCTTGCGCCGTACCGCCGGCGCCCACCACCAGTATTTTCGCCGCCCCCACGGTCCCAAGGGTCGCCGCCAGCATGCACGCCGCCAGGTCCTGGCAGGCGTCGTACCCAGCGAGCGCGATGCGGCTCTGTCGGCCGTACTCGTTGGCCCGTGAAGTATCAAATTTTTCCGCTGAATTAAACGAGGATGATTTCAATGCGCAGTTCTCCGTGTCCTGGAATCAAGCTACGCCTCCCTTAGGGATAATAAAAATTCATTAATTTTATGCACGGCATTCCCAAAAGGAATATCAGTTTCCATCGGCAGAATTTTGCGCGGTTAGCCAATTGCGGCTTGCGATAAATATATGGAAATACGAATATACTTTTTTCCATATATTCCGGACCGGATCGGAGCTGCGTAATGACTGAGTTCTCCAGCGAAACCCCGCATGAATTCCCCAATCTTGACCTGTCACTCTTCGACGTACCGACACCGGAAAAGCTCGAAAAGAGCGCAGAGCCACAGCACAAGCCGCGCATACTTTTACTGTACGGATCAACCCGCGAGCGCTCTTTCAGTCAGTTGCTGACCCGCGAAGCGGCGCGCCTGTTGGCGCTCATGGGCGCCGAAACCGCTATCTTCGATCCGTCCGGGCTGCCACTGCCGGACGATGCGCCCGTCGACCACCCCAAGGTGCAAGAACTGCGCGACTTGGTGATGTGGTCGGAAGGCCAGGTCTGGTGCTCGCCTGAACGCCACGGCTCGATGTCGGCGGTGTTCAAGGCACAGATCGACTGGATCCCCCTCGCACTGGGCGCGGTCCGTCCTTCCCAAGGCAAGACATTGGCAGTGATGCAGGTATGCGGCGGATCGCAATCCTTCAACACCGTGAACCAACTTCGCGTACTGGGTCGCTGGATGCGCATGGTCACGATCCCCAATCAATCCTCCATCCCCAAAGCCTTTCTTGAGTTCGACGAAGCCGGGCGTATGAAGCCATCGTCCTATTACGACCGGGTCGTCGACGTCATGGAGGAACTGATGAAGTTCACCTTGCTGATGCGCGGTAGAGAAGCCTATTTAGTAGATCGCTACTCCGAGCGCAAGGAAAGCGCCGAAGCGCTCTCCAAACGCGTTAACCAGAGGTCCATCTAGGCGCTGCGAGCGTGATAGGTTCTTCGGTGTGATGTAGGACTTTAACGGACGTAAGCTGCCTTCACATCGGCCTCATTCTGAAGGGCAGCTACGGCCAATGACCCAATCCAGACCACCGAAACCCCGTAATTGATTCGCTGGTACAGCCCGAACAAATGACCGTCGGCCAATGCCGTCGCCATCAGCACAACCGTCACGATGGCCAGGACGACGCAGATCGCCGAGAACATTGCGAACCTGGAAGATGAAAGCAGCGGCTTGCCAAGGAACGTCCACAACACTCCCGCCAGAGTGAGCGAGATGAACATCACCAGCCCCGCAAGATTGTGGCTCTGTTGCGAGACCGACGGTTGAACCGGCGCACAGCCTTGATCGCAGGAAAAATAGCCGGCCGTAAAACTTGCCAGGCCATGGATGAGAATCAGTGCCGCGCTAAACAAGGCCATCCGCGATGCCTTGAACCGTCTCGCCACGCCTACTGCGAAAAGCACGAACAGCACACCCAGCGCAAAATTGTTCACCCAAGCAGAGAAGCTGTGGGTCGGCGCTCCCACGGCGCCTAGTTGGCTCATGGCCTGATCCAGATGACTGTAGCCCGGGTAGGCCCGCGCAGTCAGTGCAACACCCAAAAGCAGCCAGAAAGGAATCAGTATTCCAGAGCCCAGCAAAACACGATCAATGGTTTTCATGGTGTGACACTCCGTGTCGTTGTGATGTCGGTTTGCGCGCTGATTTGAAATCTGGCATTGATTCAATGCATCCACCCGCTCAATCAAGGACAGGGCGCAGGAAACTACGCTCATAACTCAGAATGAATCGTTGTTCCGTCGCCTGGGTCACCCATTCAATGCACTCCGGATCCTGTTCGGCTTTCCTTCGATAGTTTTCGTAGTCGGCCAGGCTGGAAAAGCTGAACAGACAGTATGCGATGTTGTTGGCGCCTTCGGCGGGGAGAAAGTAGCCATGATGGACGCCACCCATTCGGGTCACCCCTTCAATCCATTGACGGGAGTAGCGCTCGAAAGCTGGAACCTGATAGGGATCAATGACATACCTGACATGGCAAGTAATCATGGGTTCAATCCTTTGAAAACTGGAAAAAACGGATTCTACACAGGATACGAGGCATGTCGTCGATGATTGCCATTCGCCGAACAACTTCGTTGCTCATCGCAGTGGCTGACGCCAGCGGTCAATCATCACAGGCAATACGGTGCAAGCAGGTGTTGAAGTGCGCCTCGATAGCTTCTGAACGACGAGGCGTCATCGCTAGGTAGCGTTATCCCGCTGAACGAAGCGAGCGACATAACGGTCGGAGCAACAAGACTTCGGCAAAGAAACCTGCCCCATGCTCCTACGATCCACTGCCCTCGCGACCTTGTTCACCTTGGCTGCCGGCCCGGCAACCGCTGCACCGGAACCACTGCGCCTGGAAAGCCTGAAACGCTGTGGCGACCTGCTGGATAGCCAGCACCAGCACTGGTGTCTGACGGCGCGGGGGTTGGGCGATGGAACGCCACAACTGAAGCTGGGGGCAAAGGTGATACCCGCGGACGCGATCCAGCGCGAAGAGGAAAACCTTCGCTTACGCCTGGACAGCGCCGACTACCAGAGCGGCCCGCTCTGGCTGCAGGACGGTCAGCGTGCCAGTAATGCCGCCTGGCTGACCTTGCGCAACAGTCACGTACTGGCCGCCGGAGCGGACGAAGTGGCGAAGAACATGGATGGCCTGACCACCTACGTCGACCTGGTCAGCGTGCTGATCGAGGAAGACCGTGATGGCCGCCAGGAAGCCGAGCGCCTGGCCCGCAAGTACGGGGCAACGGTGGTCGGCAGCATCGCGCCGCTGAACCTGTACCAACTTCGCCTGCCGGCCAAAGACTTGGTTCAGCGTGATGCCCTGGTGCTGCGTCTGGGCAGCGAGACCAGCGTGGACGCCGTGGTCATCGAAGAGTCCTCGGCCGAAGAAACCGAGCAAGCCGCAACCCATCCTGAAGAACCGAAGAAGCCAGCCCTGGACTCCGATGAGTGGGCCGCGAATCGCTTTCTCGACGCGGTGAATTATTACCAACGACGCATCCCCGGACGACAGCCGCCCATCCAGCCGAAACCAGTGCGCATCGGCCTGATCGAGCGTGATGTGGATTTCGACACGACGGATTTCGCAGACTACCTCGGCGCCTGCTCACCGCCGCGCACCTGTGTCTACGCCCGCGATGCAGACAAGCCGGACAACCACGGCTCAACCGTCGCCGGCATTCTCGCCGCGCGTTGGGACGACAGCGGCAACACCGGCTTTCTCCGCGGACTGGACAAGACCAGCGGCGGTTTCGAAGTCATCGTCGAACGTAATTCCGATGCCGGGATCACCGCCAACATCGCCGCCTCCGTCAACCTGGTGGAGGACGGTGTGCGCGTGCTCAACTGGAGCTGGGGCATCCACCGCGTCGGTGCAAAAGACGTCAAAGGCGATGACGTCGATTCGCTGCTGCGCTCGGGCATCGCCATGGGCGGGTACGAGGAGTTGCTGGAGGAGTTCTTCCTCTGGCTGCGCAAGGAACATCCCGACGTGATCGTGGTGAACTCCGCCGGCAATGGCGCTTCGTTCTCGGGTAGCGATGAATACCGCCTGCCCTCCTCCTTCATCACCGAGCAGTTGCTGGTGGTCGGCGGGCACCAGCGCAGCAAGCATACCGGTGTCGCCGTTGACGACCCGGCCTATGCGGTCAAGCGCAGCTCCTCGAACATCGACATGCGCGTCGACATCACCGCCGCCGCTTGCGCCCATGCCTCGACGACCAACGCCGGCCAGCAAGGCGCAGTGCATTGCGGCACGTCCTACGCCACCCCCATGGTCGCGGGACTGCTGGCGGCGATGCTGTCCATCAACCCGCAACTGCAACCCGAGCAACTGCGCATGCTGCTACGCCGCAGCGCCATGACCATCGGCGACAACCACGACTTCGAACGGATGGACGCCGAAGACCTCACCGCCCCCATCCTGCCGTCGGAGCGTCGCTACCAACTCAACGACAAAGACGTCGGTCGCTCGGCGCGGCTGGACATGCAAAAAGCCCTGGACCTGGCCGCGCAAAGCCGCGACCGTGTGCGTTGAAAGTCAAAGTCAAAGTCAAAGTCATGTCTAACTCAAGACGATGTCTGGCTTACGCGGGCAAAACCACCCATGCATCAGCCCGGCCTGGAAGAACTGTACCGGAGCCTCGAACCCTGCGGTCTCGATGAAACCGGCGACCTGCTGTGCCGGCAGGATAGCCACGTCTCGGGCGTAGGCGGCACGAGCTCTGACCAGCATATCCGGCTCTACGCCTGCAGAAGACATCAGCGTCATCCAGTTGCGCAGTAGCGCCTCATAGGCAGGTGATTCGATGTCAGCGGCTAAGTCGGCGTTTGCCAGTATTGCGCCCGGCTTAAGCCGGCGGGCGATCTCGTGGAAGAATGCTATACGGGCTGGTGGCTCGAGCAAAAACTGAGACACCAGAAAGCAGGTAGCACCGTCGTGGTCAGGCTCGGTTGGAAGCGCGTGAAGGTAACCCTGATGAAAGCTGCAACGCGAGAGGAAGCCTTCTTTCATCGCTTTCTGCCGACAGATATCGAGCATGGCGCCCGAGGGGTCAACGGCAGTGAAATGCCAGCCGGGGTAATGCTTGGCCAAGTGAGCCAGTTCCGCCCCGGTGCCTACGCCGACACAGAGTACCCGGGCATTTTCCGGTAAGTCAGCGAACACGGCGTCGAGCAGGGTGTACAGGGCGTCACGGATGGGCGCCATTCCCGCCCATTGCTTATCGTAGCTGGCGGCCTGCTGGTCGAATAAGGCCTTGAGTTCTTCATTGCGCATGGAGAGCACCTTCCTTTGCGTCGTGACGGGATGTGCCGCAATGGATGCGGCTACGCTTTCAGTATCCCAGGGCTGTCAAGCCCCACCGGTTGTGCCCCAGGGCTACCCGGCCTCAGGTAGACAATCGAGCTTAGCGCCACTGGGTACAGGCATTGTTCCTGTCACAGGTGCGACGTTGTTGCCATGAGGCGTCCAAACCACTGCCCTGCCCTGAGTCGGCCAATCATGGAACCAATCGGTAGGTGGACTGCACCAGCCCCGAAGGAAAGCAGTGGCTGGAGACCAGTTTCAAATCCACATCCCGCTCAAGCCCGCCAAACAACGGCCGCCCCGAGCCGATCAACACAGGAACGGTGGTGATCACCATATCGGTCACCAACCCCTCGCGCAGGAACGACTGCACCACCCGCCCGCCATCCACATAAACGCGCTGCATGCCGTGGCTCTCCAACTCCACCATCAAATCCTTGGGGGCCAGATTGGAGAAACGTAGCTTGCCCTTCAACGCCTCGGGCACCGGCGAATCGGCCAACTGTTCGGACAGCACCACCACGGGACGGTCGTAGAACCAGGTGTCGAAGGTCCGCACCTTTTCATAGCTCCCGCGCCCCATCACGATCACGTCCTTGTCGGCGATGAAGGCTGAATAGCCGTGGTCTTCGGACGGGTCGTCGCGTTGTAGAAGCCAGTCGATGTCACCGTCGGGCCGAGTGATGAAGCCATCCAGGCTGGTGGCGATGAAGACGTGGGCGGTGGGCACTGAGCATGCAACGAAGAAATGATCCCGTGGATCTGCTCGGTCCAAGACCGTGTACGTTGCGTCTGGGAGCGAGCTCCGTCGGTGCCCACGGCAAACCTTCGCCCCTGCTCCCCCGCCCAGGCCGCTTCCTTGGCGGCGTTGAGCTCCAGCAAGTTGGTCTGCTAGGCAACCCAATTGCAGGGCGCAACGCGCGCCTATAATGTCGCTATAGAACGAAGCCACTTGCACCTCCAATTGTGCTCAGGGCAGCAGCTGTTCAAGGTCAGTCAGCAAGCGATCTTGGTGAGTCTGCTTTTTCTTGCAGCGCATATAAACATCAAGTTGATATTTCAAAATCTTCCAAGGCTGGCAATTTTTTTTGGGGGTGATAGTTTTGCACCAGACTATAATGAACAGATTAAACGCGCACTGGTACGCGCGGCCATCCTTGGAAATTGGTGGTTAATAAAATTAAATCTGTGATGATTTGGTGTAGCAATGAGGATTTAATATGAACGTCTTATTGAAAGAACTGCACTCCTATCATCATGAGGTGGCTATCCAAATTACTCAGATCAAAGAATTACTGGGGAGGATAAGGCATGGATCTGCGGGTGCCGATGACTGCAAGCCGTTGTTCAAGCAGTTGGAAGCCTTGCATGGTGATGCAGAGCGGCACCACCATGAAAATGAAGAGCTTATTCGGCGGGCCTTGCTAGCAACTGATGCACCGATCCACCAACGGGTCGAGGATATCGAACGAGATCATCAAGCATTTGAGCGAATTGCTGGACAGCTCAAGACGTTGGAGGCGTCAACTCAGGAGGCAAGAGTAATCGCCGACACTATCGATGACTTCATCAAGAAATACTACGACCATATGGATACTGAGGAAAATATTTTCTTTCCCGTGGCGGACAAGTGGTTGTCAGACATCCAGTGGCAGGAAATAAAGCGTCAGTGGCACCAATCGAAACTTTAAGTATCTTGCTTAAAAAGCAGGCTACCACTTAACACTTGACCTCACAATTTTATTGCGCTGACACCCGATAATACATTTAGCCTGTAGGATTACTTATATATAGCTACAAATGAGATAAGTCATGAGCAATACACCCACACATTCGCCAGACGTGGAATAAGCGTTGTGGCTAATCATATTATTTCGATTACAAATCTCTAGGGATGGTCTGAAATAGCCGGATGTTTTCCGGCTATCGAGCCGTCAGTACTTTTCAAAAAACGACCCGCGTCGAAATTTGATCCATTTTCTTCATTTTTCAGCCCTTCCGGGCGCAGCAAGGCG
>NZ_CAXAPG010000025.1:0-85787 GCF_963970585.1 Pseudomonas sp. RL_105y_Pfl2_101 | reverse complement strand
GGCTGGAGCACTATCTACATCACAGGCAAAAAGCCTAAGGAGCTGTACGGCTTCCAAGTCCCTCCCTCGATGATCAGTCGAGAACTATCGCTTCTGTCGGAGCGATAGTCGAGATACAAGGAGCTGTCGAGTGCAACGAGGCTGCGATCTTTCCCCAGACACTTGAGTCTCAAGCAAAAGATCAAAAGATCAAAAGATCGCAGCCTTCGGCAGCTCCTACAGAGCCCAGCGGGAGCAAACTCCCGGAAGGCTTGAGGCGGCTTACTGCTCTTGCTTGAGCACCACCGGCGCCGGCGGTGGGCGCAGGCCGATTTCGGCGGTCAGCTTGAGTTCCTTGCCGTTGCGCATGACCTGGATCGTCACCTTGTCGGTGGGCTTGATCCGCGCCACCTGGTTCATCGAGCGGCGGCCATCGCCGGCCGGTTCGCCATCGATGCTCAGGATCACATCGCCCAGTTGCAGGCCGGCCTTTTGCGCCGGGCCGTCGCGGAAAATCCCCGCCACCACGATGCCGGGCCGCCCGGACAAGCCGAAGGACTCCGCCAGTTCCTGGGTCAGCGGCTGGACTTCAATGCCCAGCCAGCCGCGAATCACCTGGCCGTGTTCGATGATCGACTTCATTACTTCCATCGCCAGCTTCACCGGAATGGCGAAACCGATGCCTTGGCTGCCGCCGGACTTGGAGAATATCGCCGTGTTGATCCCCGTCAGGTTACCGTTGGCATCCACCAGCGCGCCGCCGGAGTTGCCGGGGTTGATCGCGGCGTCGGTCTGGATGAAATCCTCGTAGTTGTTCAGGCCCAACTGATTGCGCCCGGTGGCGCTGATGATGCCCATGGTCACGGTCTGGCCGACGCCGAACGGGTTGCCGATGGCCAGGGTCACGTCGCCGATGCGGATGCTGTCGGAGCGACCGATGGTGATGGCCGGCAGGTTCTTGAGGTCGATCTTCAGCACCGCGAGGTCGGTTTCCGGGTCGCTGCCAATCACCCGTGCCAGGGTTTCGCGGCCGTCCTTGAGGGCCACCACGATCTGGTCGGCACCGCTGGTGACATGGTTGTTGGTGAGGATATAGCCTTCCGGGCTCATGATCACACCCGACCCCAGGCTCGACTCCATGCGCTTCTGCTTGGGCGAGTTATCGCCGAAGAAGCGCCGGAATTGCGGGTCTTCGAACAACGGATAGTTGGGTTTGTTGATGACCTTGGTGGTGTACAGGTTCACCACCGCCGGCGCGGCGGTGGTCACGGCATCGGCATAGGACACCGGCCCCTGTTGCACCGCCTTGGTTTGCGGCGCCTGCTGCAAGTTGACGTCGAGGCTCGGCAGGCCAACCCATTCCGGGTAACGCTGGATAATCAGTAGAGCGACAAGCACGCCGGCCAATAGCGGCCAGCCGGAGAAACGCAGCGCCTTGAGCATTAAGCACGTCCTACAAAGGTTGCAGGCGGTATGAGACCGCCCATAATGTCGCGCATTATACGAGGCCGCGCGCGCCTCTGAACGGGATATTTAGGAGTCTTTTCATGGCCGTAGCCCTGAACACCCTGGTTGAAGAAGCGGAGCGTTACCTGGCCAGCAGCCGGATTACCGATTACTGCCCCAACGGGCTGCAGGTCGAAGGCGCGCCCCAGGTGATGCGTATTGTCAGTGGCGTCACCGCCAGCCAGGCCTTGCTTGACGCTGCCGTCGAGGCCGAGGCCGACCTGGTGCTGGTGCATCACGGTTATTTCTGGAAGGGCGAAAACCCTTGCATCACCGGCATGAAACAGCGTCGCCTCAAGACGTTGCTCAAGCATGACATCAGCCTGTTGGCCTATCACTTGCCGTTGGACCTGCACCCTGAGGTGGGCAACAACGTGCAATTGGCCCGCCAGTTGGACATCACCGTCGAGGGGCCGCTGGATCCGGACAACCCCAAGATTGTCGGCCTGGTCGGCTCCCTGTCCGAACCGATGACGGCGCGGGATTTCGCGCGCAAGGTCCAGCAAACCCTGGGCCGTGAGCCCTTGCTGATCGAAGGCGAGCAGATGATCCGCCGGGTCGGCTGGTGCACCGGTGGCGGCCAGGGCTATATCGATCAGGCGGTGCTGGCCGGCGTCGACCTGTTCCTCAGCGGCGAGGCGTCTGAGCAGACGTTCCACAGTGCGCGGGAAAATGGCATCAGCTTCATCGCCGCCGGGCATCATGCGACCGAACGCTATGGCGTCCAGGCGCTGGGTGACTACCTGGCGCGACGCTTTGCCCTGGAGCACATCTTCATCGATTGCCCGAATCCCATTTGATTCACTGATGAACCCTTGTGGGAGCGAGCCGGTGGGGGCATAGCTTGCTCGCGATGACGTCGGCACATGCAACGCCGCTATCGCGAGCAAGCTTTGCTTCCACAGGGTTCACTGCCTTCCACAGAGTCCACTGCAACGCCCGAACCGGCAGGCATATCCATATGCTGTTTCGATCTAGTTGGCGCCCTGATTAGAAGAGGTCGCTGTGCTAGGATTCCCCGCTCGAACACGGCCCGCTGGCCGTTCATAAGAATGTTTTCGTGAGTAGCCATGGTCGACAAACTGACGCATCTGAAACAGCTGGAGGCGGAAAGCATCCACATCATCCGCGAGGTGGCCGCCGAGTTCGATAACCCGGTGATGCTGTACTCCATCGGTAAAGACTCCGCCGTGATGCTGCACCTGGCACGCAAGGCGTTCTTCCCTGGCAAGCTGCCGTTTCCGGTGATGCACGTCGACACCCGCTGGAAATTCCAGGAAATGTACAAGTTCCGTGACCGCATGGTCGAAGAACTGGGCCTGGACCTGATCACCCATGTGAACCCGGACGGCGTGGCGCAGGGCATCAACCCATTCACCCACGGCAGTGCCAAGCACACCGATATCATGAAGACCGAAGGCCTCAAGCAGGCCTTGGATAAATATGGTTTCGACGCCGCCTTTGGCGGTGCCCGTCGCGATGAAGAGAAGTCCCGCGCCAAAGAGCGCGTGTACTCGTTCCGCGACAGCAAGCACCGTTGGGACCCGAAGAACCAGCGCCCGGAGCTGTGGAACGTCTACAACGGCAAGGTCAACAAGGGCGAGTCGATCCGCGTGTTCCCGCTGTCGAACTGGACCGAGCTGGACATCTGGCAGTACATCTACCTCGAAGGCATCCCGATCGTGCCGCTGTACTTTGCCGCCGAGCGTGAAGTGATCGAGAAGAACGGCACGCTGATCATGATCGACGACGAGCGCATCCTCGAGCACCTGTCCGACGAAGACAAAGCCCGTATCGTCAAAAAGAAAGTGCGTTTCCGTACTCTTGGCTGCTACCCGTTGACGGGCGCGGTGGAGTCCGAGGCCGAAAGCCTGACGGACATCATCCAGGAAATGCTCCTGACGCGAACTTCCGAGCGCCAGGGCCGGGTCATCGACCACGATGGCGCAGGCTCGATGGAAGATAAAAAACGTCAAGGTTATTTCTAAGGGGCTGTCATGTCGCATCAATCTGATTTGATCAGCGAGGACATCCTCGCCTACCTGGGCCAGCACGAGCGTAAAGAGCTGCTGCGCTTTTTGACCTGCGGTAACGTCGACGACGGCAAGAGCACCCTGATCGGGCGCCTGCTGCACGACTCCAAGATGATCTACGAAGATCACCTGGAAGCCATCACCCGCGATTCGAAGAAAGTCGGCACCACCGGTGACGATATCGACCTGGCGTTGCTGGTCGACGGTCTGCAGGCCGAGCGCGAGCAAGGCATCACCATCGATGTCGCGTACCGCTATTTCTCCACCGCCAAGCGTAAATTCATCATCGCCGATACCCCCGGCCATGAGCAGTACACCCGCAACATGGCCACCGGTGCCTCCACCTGTGACCTGGCGATCATCCTGGTGGATGCCCGCTACGGCGTGCAGACCCAGACCCGTCGCCACAGCTTCATCGCCTCGTTGCTGGGCATCAAGCACATCGTCGTGGCCATCAACAAGATGGACCTCAAGGACTTCGACCAGGGCGTGTTCGAGTCGATCAAGGCCGACTACCTGCAGTTCGCCGAAGGCTTGAAGATGAAGCCCACCAGCATGCACTTCGTGCCGATGTCCGCCCTCAAGGGCGACAACGTGGTGAACAAGTCCGAGCGTTCGCCGTGGTACACCGGTCAGTCGCTGATGGAGATTCTCGAGACCGTGGAAGTGGCGGGCGACCGTAACTTCACCGATCTGCGTTTCCCCGTGCAGTACGTCAACCGTCCGAACCTGAACTTCCGCGGTTTCGCCGGTACCCTCGCCAGCGGCATCGTGCACAAGGGCGACGAAGTGGTGGTGCTGCCGTCGGGCAAGAGCAGCCGCGTGAAATCCATCGTCACCTTCGAAGGCGAGCTGGAACATGCAGGTCCTGGTCAGGCGGTAACGCTGACCATGGAAGACGAGATCGACATCTCCCGTGGCGACCTGCTGGTGCATGCCGACAACGTGCCGCCGGTCACCGACAGCTTCGAAGCGATGCTGGTGTGGATGGCCGAAGAGCCGATGCTGCCGGGCAAGAAATACGACATCAAGCGTGCCACCAGCTACGTGCCGGGCTCGATTTCCAGCATCGTCAACAAGGTGGATGTGAACACCCTTGAAGAAGGTCCGGCCAGCGCGTTGCAGCTCAACGAAATCGGCCAAGTGAAAATCGCCCTGGATGCGCCGATCGCCCTGGACGGTTACGAGAGCAACCGCACCACCGGCGCGTTCATCGTCATCGATCGCCTGACCAACGGCACGGTCGGTGCCGGCATGATCGTCGCCCAGCCGCTGGTTCATGGCAGCAGCACGCACCACGGCAAACTGGCCCATGTGTCGGTGGAAGAACGCGCCCAGCGCTTCGGCCAGCAGCCGGCCACGGTCTTGTTCAGTGGCCTGTCGGGCGCTGGCAAAAGCACGCTGGCCTATGCGGTTGAGCGCAAGTTGTTCGACTCGGGCCGTGCGGTCTTTGTCCTCGATGGCCAGAACCTGCGTCATGACCTGAACAAGGGCTTGCCGCAGGATCGCGCCGGGCGTACCGAGAACTGGCGCCGTGCGGCTCACGTCGCCCGTCAGTTCAACGAAGCCGGCCTGCTGACCCTCGCCGCGTTTGTCGCCCCGGATGCCGAAGGCCGCGAACAGGCCAAGGCACTGATCGGCAAGGAGCGTCTGCTGACGGTCTACGTCCAGGCCTCGCCAACGGTGTGTGCCCAGCGTGATCCGCAAGGGTTGTATGCTGCCGCCGGCGACAATATCCCAGGCGAATCCTTCCCGTATGACGTGCCGTTGGATGCCGACCTGGTGATCGACACCCAGTCGCTGACACTGGAAGAGAGCGTCAAGCAGGTGCTGGATCTGCTGCGCAAGCGTGGGGCGATCTAAGGCCAGCCGCTGTAACAAAAAGCCCGCCGATGAGTGATCATCTGCGGGCTTTTTCACTCCTCTATGGAACACCCCGCTCCCACAATGGGAAGTTAGTGGTGGTTTGGATACTCCCGATGCATCTGCGCAAGCAACGCATCCTTGTCCTGCCACAACTGGTTGATCCAGCCCTGGAACTCCAGGCGATACACACCGTCCTGATCGTAGTTCTTGCCAATGAACTGCGGTGGGATCTTCAGCGCCTGGAAATGCACCACCACCTCCCCAACGTTGCCGCAGAGCAAATCCCAATACCCCGGGTGACCGCCCGGATAATGAATGGTCACGTTGATGATCGACTCCAGTTGCTCACCCATGGCATCGAGCACAAACGCGATGCCCCCGGCCTTGGGCTTGAGCAGGTGGCGAAACGGTGACTGCTGCTGGGCATGTTTGCCTTCGGTGAAGCGCGTGCCTTCGACAAAATTGAAAATTCCCACGGGGTTGTCGCGAAACTTCGCGCAGGTCTTGCGGGTGGTTTCCAGGTCCTTGCCTTTCTTTTCCGGATGCTTTTCCAGGTAAGCCTTGGAGTAGCGCTTCATGAACGGGAACCCCAGCGCCCACCAGGCCAAGCCGATCACCGGTACCCAGATCAGTTCCTGCTTGAGAAAGAACTTCAACGGCCGGATGCGCCGGTTCAGCACGTACTGCAACACCATGATGTCGACCCAGCTCTGGTGGTTACTGGTGATCAGGTACGAATGCTGGTAGTCCAGACCCTCCAGGCCGCTGAGGTGCCAGCGGGTACGACGCAGCAGGTTCATCCAGGCCTTGTTGTTGCTGATCCAGGCTTCGTGGATGTGGCCCATCAACCAGTTGGTGAAGCGCTGGGCGGTGGGGAAGGGCAGCAACAGCTTGAAAATCGCCACGATGAACAGCGGCGTGCAGCAGGCGATGGTGTTCAGCGCCAACAGCAGCGAGGCAATGACGCCGCGCAAAGGAGCAGGCAAGAAGTCCAGCATTTAAATATCCAAAGGTCGGTTGGCGGCTTGGATCGCGGTCAGGGCGATGGTGTACACGATGTCGTCGACCTGGGCGCCGCGTGGCAAGTCATTCACCGGTTTGCGCAAGCCTTGCAGCATCGGCCCGAGGCTGACGCAATCGGCGCTGCGCTGCACGGCCTTGTGGGTCGTGTTGCCGGTGTTGAGGTCCGGGAAGATGAACACCGTCGCCCGGCCGGCCACCTGGCTGTTGGGCGCCAATTGCCGTGCCACGGTTTCGTTGGCGGCAGCGTCGTATTGCAGCGGACCATCGATCAGCAGGCCGTGCTGGGCCTCGTGGGCCAGCAGGGTGGCTTCGCGAACTTTTTCCACTTCTTCGCCACTGGCCGATTCGTCGCTGGAGTAACTGAGCATCGCCACCCGTGGCGTGATGCCGAAAGCGGCGGCCGAGTCGGCACTTTGCAGGGCAATTTCCGCCAGCTCCGCAGCGCTGGGGTGCGGGTTCATCACGCAGTCGCCGTAGACCAGCACTTCTTCGGGAAACAGCATGAAAAACACCGAGGACACCAGCGAGCACCCTGGCGCGGTCTTGATCAGTTGCAGGGCCGGACGGATGGTGTTGGCGGTGGAGTGGATGAGTCCCGATACCAGCCCGTCCACTTCGTCCAGGGCCAGCATCATGGTGCCGATGACCACGGTGTCTTCCAATTGCTGCTCGGCCATCGGCGCGTTCAGGCTCTTGCTCTTGCGCAACCTCACCATGGGTTCGACATAGCGCTCGCGAATCGAATCCGGATCGAGGATCTCCAGCCCCGGCGGCAGTTCGATGCCTTGGGCGCGGGCTACCGCTTCGACGTCAGCCGGTTTGGCCAGCAACACGCAGCGGGCAATGCCCCGGGCCTGGCAAATGGCGGCGGCCTGGACGGTCAACGGTTCGCTGCCTTCGGGCAGCACGATGCGTTTGTTGGCGGCCTGGGCGCGTTGGATCAACTGATAGCGGAACACCGCTGGCGACAGGCGCATTTCCCGTGGTGTGCCGCAGCGCTGGTGCAACCATCTGGCGTCGAGGTGGCTGGCGACAAAATCGGTGATGATCTCCGCACGTTCACGGTCATCGATGGGGATTTCCTTGTTCAGGCCGTTGAGCAGGTTGGCGGTGTCATAGGAGCCGGTGCTCACCGACAGTACCGGCAGCCCCGCCTGCAAGGCGCCGCGACACAAGTCCATGATACGCGGGTCGGGCAGGGTGTCGCTGGTCAGCAGCAGGCCGGCCAGCGGCACGCCGTTGATCGCTGCCAGGCTCACGGCCAGGATGATGTCGTCGCGATCACCGGGGGTCACCACCAGCACGCCGGGCTTGAGCAGTTCCACGGTGTTGCGCATGGTGCGGGCGCAAATGATGATGTTGCTCATGCGCCGGGTTTCGTAGTCGCCGGCATTGAGCACCTGCGCGCCCATCAGGTCGGCCACGTCACGGGTGCGCGGGGCGTTGAGTTCGGGGCGAAACGGGATGCAACCGAGGAGGCGGAAATCGCCGCTGCGCAGCAAGGGCGAGTGCTCCTTGAGCCGCGCGGAAAACGCCTCCATGCTTTCGTCGGTGCGAACCTTGTTCAGGATCACCCCGAGGACTTTCGGGTCCTTTGGCCCGCCAAACAACTGCGCCTGCAGTTCTACCCGGCCAGACAGTTCGGTCAGCACTTCGTTTTCCGGCGCCGACACCAGGATGACCTCGGCGTCCAGGCTCTTGGCCAGGTGCAGGTTGACCCGCGCGGCATAGCTGGCGTTGCGGGTCGGGACCATGCCTTCGACGACCAGCACGTCCTTGCCGATGGCCGCTTGCTGGTAAAGGGTGATGATTTCTTCCAGCAGCTCATCGAGCTGGCCGTCGCCGAGCATGCGCTCGACGTGCGCCAGGCCCAGGGGCTGCGGCGGCTTGAGGCCATGGGTGCGGGCCACCAACTCGGTGGAGCGTTCTGGCCCGGTGTCGCCGGGGTGAGGCTGGGCAATGGGTTTGAAGAAGCCGACTTTCAGCCCGGCCCGTTCAAGGGTACGCACCAGCCCGAGGCTGATGGAGGTCAGGCCCACACCAAAATCGGTGGGCGCGATAAAAAAAGTTTGCATGCGGATTCCCTGGAGGTGCATGGCAAGGCGCGGCCTATGACTGGCCGTCTACCGTCAAATTCAGTCGTTAAGGTTATCGCTAACCGGGGCCTGTGCGCACCAGCCGCAGTCAAAGGGCTGACCTATTTTTTCAATGCGTTGCGCCGGGTCCAGTACCCACGCCCGGGACTGCCATGGTGGCTGGTGACGCAGATGCTGGGTATGGCCGCAGGACAGCTCGGCCACCCAGTGCCCATCTTCGTCCTGATGGAAACCGGTGACCGTCGGTCTGTTCGAGTAGGGCCGTTTGTCCGGGTTCCGTTCGCTTTCGGGCAAATCCTTGTTTAGACTTGTCCGTTCTTCATTCTTATGCAAAAGGTCTCGCCCCATGCTGATCGCCGCCAATAAGGCTGTCTCCATCGACTATACCCTGACCAACGACGCTGGTGAGGTCATCGACAGCTCTGCCGGCGGCGCTCCGCTGGTCTACCTGCATGGCGCAGGCAACATCATTCCGGGCTTGGAAAAAGCCCTGGAAGGCAAAACGGTCGGTGACGACCTGAACGTTACCGTCGAGCCGGAAGACGCCTATGGCGAGTACTCCGCCGAACTGGTCAGCACCCTGAGCCGCAGCATGTTCGAAGGCGTCGATGAGTTGGAAGTGGGCATGCAGTTCCACGCCTCGGCACCCGATGGCCAGATGCAGATCGTCACCATTCGCGACCTGGATGGCGACGATGTCACCGTTGACGGCAACCACCCGTTGGCTGGCCAGCGCTTGAACTTCAAGGTCAAGATCGTCGACATTCGTGACGCCAGCCAGGAAGAAATTGCCCATGGTCACGTCCATGGCGAAGGCGGCCATCACCACTGATTTGTGCGCTACGCTCAAATGACCAGTGAACTGGAAAGGCGCCATACGGCGCCTTTTTAGTCGGTTGCTGTTAGCATCACCCATGGCTGTTTCGAAAAGATCCGCAAACCTGGAGTTCGTCATGAGTGCTTTCCACGACCTTAAACTCAAAGCCCTGGATGGTCAGGAGCTTGCTCTGGCGCCATTCAAGGGGCAAGTCGTGCTGGTGGTCAACGTCGCCTCCAAATGTGGCCTGACGCCTCAGTACGCGGCGCTGGAAAATCTCTATCAGCAATACAAGGCCAAGGGGTTCAGCGTACTGGGCTTGCCCTGCAATCAGTTCGCCGGGCAGGAACCGGGGACCGAACAGGACATCCAGGATTTTTGCAGCCTCAACTACGGCGTGACGTTCCCGCTGTCCAGCAAGCTGGACGTGAACGGTCATGATCGTCACCAGTTGTACCGTCTGCTGGCGGGCGAGGGGGCAGAGTTTCCCGGGGACATTACCTGGAACTTCGAAAAATTCCTGCTCGGCAAGGACGGCCGGGTGCTGGCGCGTTTCTCACCGCGTACGGTGCCGGATGATCCTGTCGTGATCCAGGCGATTGAAAAAGCGTTGGCTTGATCCCCCAGAATTTTCAGATGTAGGAGCTGCCGAAGGCTGCGATTTTTTGATCTTTCGTTTGAGGCTCAGGTGTCAGGGGGAAGATCGCAGCCTCGTTGCACTCGACAGCTCCTACGCAGCTCCTACGCAGCTCCTACGCAGCTCCTACGCAGCTCCTACGCAGCTCCTACGCAGCTCCTACGCAGCTCCTACGCAGCTCCTACACAGATCCTACGCAGTTCCTTGTAGCTTCCTTTTGATCCCTAATCATTCACATCAATAGTGCTACCCAGCACACACCAGGCTCCATATTATCATCGTCATATCCGACCTGTGACTGCGTCCCGTGGAGTGCCCCATGCCTGCAAAAGCCCTGTTCAAACCCTTCCACCTCGGCGCGTTCGAGTTACCGACCCGGGTGGTGATGGCGCCGATGACCCGTTCCTTTTCGCCGGGCGGCGTGCCCAATGCCAAGGTCATCGAGTATTACCGTCGCCGTGCGGCGGCCGGGGTCGGCCTGATCATCACCGAGGGCACGACGGTGGGGCACAAGGCTTCCAACGGCTACCCGAACGTGCCGCATTTCTATGGCGACGCCGCGCTGGCCGGCTGGAAGAAAGTGGTGGATGCGGTGCATGCCGAAGGCGGCAAGATCGTTCCACAGCTGTGGCATGTGGGCAGTGTGCGCCGCATCGGCACCGAGCCGGACGCCAGCGTGCCCGGCTATGGCCCGAGCGAAAAGCTCAAGGACGGTCAGGTGATGGTCCACGGCATGACCCAGTCGGACATAAACGACGTCATCGCCGCCTTCGCCCAAGCGGCAAAAGACGCCAAGATCATCGGCATGGACGGGGTGGAGATCCACGGCGCGCACGGTTACCTGGTGGACCAGTTCTTCTGGGAAGGCAGTAATCAACGCACCGACGGTTACGGCGGCAGCCTGGCCAACCGCTCGCGCTTTGCGATCGAATTGATTCGCGCCGTGCGCGCGGCGGTGGGTGAGGGCTTCCCGATCATTTTCCGTTTTTCCCAATGGAAGCAGCAGGACTACGCCGCGCGCTTGGTGCAGACCCCTGAAGCCTTGGGCGAATTCCTCAAGCCGTTGTCCGAAGCGGGTGTGGATATTTTCCACTGTTCGACGCGACGCTTCTGGGAGCCAGAGTTCGAAGGCTCCGAGCTGAACCTGGCGGGCTGGACCCGCAAGCTCACCGGCAAGCCCACCATCACCGTGGGCAGCGTCGGCCTGGATGGCGAGTTCCTGCAGTTCATGGTCAACACCGACAAGGTCGCGCAACCGGCCAGCCTGGAAAAGCTGCTGGAGCGTTTGAACAACGATGAGTTCGACCTGGTGGCGGTGGGGCGTGCGCTGTTGGTGGACCCGGACTGGGCGCAAAAAGTCCGTGAAGGGCGGGAGCAGGAGATCTTGCCGTTCAGTCGCGAGGCGTTGATGACATTGGTTTAAGCGGCGCCTTGTAGGGCCTCATCGCGGGCAAGCCTTGCTCCCACAGAGTTGTCAGTCGTTCACGCATGATGTGTTCACGGGAGACTAATGTGGGAGCAAGGCTTGCCCGCGATGCTTTTCAGCGTGGCGACACGGCCTGGGGCAGCGACGAATCGACCTGGCAAACCCCGCGCAACTGCGCCTCGAATTGCTCGATCACCGACGCCCAGCCTTGGCGACTGGCATGCTGGCGCGCATTGAGCCGCACGCAACGCAAGGTCTCGCGCTGCTCCAGCAGCCAACGGGCCGCATCGCAGAACGCCTCTTCATCCCCCGGCATTGCCAGCACGCCGTTATAGCCGTGGCGAATATGTTGGGCTGCTGCAGCCTGATCGTAGGCCACCACGCCCAGACCGGACGCCAGCGCCTCCAACACCACATTGCCGAAGGTTTCGGTCAGGCTCGGAAAGACAAACACATCCCCGCAAGCAAAATGGCTGGCCAGGGCCTCGCCGCGTTGCGAGCCGCAGAAGATCGCCTCGGGCAGTGCCTGCTCCAGCGCGGAGCGCTGCGGGCCGTCGCCGACCACCACCAGCTTCAGCCGTCGATCCGGAAAAGCGTTGCACAGCGTGTCGAAACTGCGCTTGAGCAACCCGAGGTTCTTCTCCGGGGCCAGGCGGCCGACATGAAGCACTGCGATGTCATCGTCGCCCAGGCCCCATGCTTCGCGCAGGCTCGCCGAGCGCTTGACCGGATGAAACAGTTGGCTGTCCACGCCGCGAGACAGCAGCGCCACGCGCTCGAAATGTCGTCGCTCCAGTTCCAGGCGCTGGCTGACGCTGGGCACCAGGGTCAGGCTGGAGCGATTGTGAAACCAGCGCAGGTAATGAGTGAGCACGCGGCTCAACAGCCCGAGGCCGTACTGCTGGGTGTATTGCTGGAAATTGGTGTGGAAGCCGCTGACCACTGAAATACCCAAGCGTCGTGCCGCGCGCAGTGCCGACAAACCCAGCGGCCCTTCTGTGGCGATGTAGAGCACGTCCGGACGATGGCGTTTCCAGCGTCTGAGCAGCTTGTGCATCGACGCCTGGCCCCACTGCAAACCCGGATAGCCCGGTAACGGCCAGCCCCGGCACAGCAGCAACTGGTCGTCACTGGCCTGGCGTTGCTCGTCGGCCTGGCGAGGCCGTATCAGCTCGACCTGATGCCCACGGGCGCGCAGGCCGTCGTACAGGCGGCCCAGGGTATTGGCCACGCCATTGATTTCCGGCGGGAAGGTTTCGGTGATCAGGGTAATGTGCAGGGGTGTGGTCATGACCCCAGTGTCGACCGGGGCCATTTCGTCATTGTGACGCCAGGATGATGGATTTGTGACAGCTCAGCCCTGCCGGGCCACCGCGGTCTCGGCGCCTTGCTCACGGACCCAGAACAACGTTGCCCCGGCCACCGCTGCCGGCATCATCAGGATGTTCACCACCGGGATCAGCAGCACCAGGTACACGCTGGCGCCAAAGCCCAGGCTCTGCCAGCGTTTTTCCCGCAGCCAGGCGAGCATTTCGTTCCAGCCTAGCTTGTGGTTGTCCGCCGGGTAGTCGATGTACTGGATCGCCATCATCCACATGCCGAACAGCAGCCACAGCGGTGCCGCCACCAGATTGACCACAGGGATGAACGACAGCAGGAACAGCCCCAGGGCGCGAGGCAGGAAATAGCCGAGCTTGCGCGCTTCCCGGCCGAGGGTCCGCGGGATCATGGCGATCAACTCGGCCCAACTGAAGGTCGGGAAGTCGTCGGTGCCACGGATGACCACTTCGACTTTTTCCGCGAGAAAGCCGTTGAACGGTGCTGCGATGATGTTGGCGAGCATGGTGAAGGTGAAAAACACCATCAGCACGACGAGCACCACGAACAGTGGCCAGAGCACATAGCTGAGGAAACTCAGCGACTCTGGCAGGGACGGCATCAGGGTATCGACCCACAGGCTGAACTGATGGCCGGCCAGGTAAATCAATCCGACGAACAGGACCAGGTTGATCGCCAGGGGCAAGAGTACGAACAGGCGCAGGCCCGGGCTCAAGACCAGATTGAGGCCTTCTCGCAAATATTGCGGGCCGGACAGGGCGGGGGCAGGCATAGGCGGCTCCGAGCGAAGGTGAACGCGCCGACCTTACCGGCTTTGCCCCGCCCGGGAAAGCGGCGACATGGCGTGTAACAACGTTTCTTGAGGCGAAGGCGCCTATCGATGGGGCCGCCGGGGATAGAGCTCACCTATGAGCTGGATTGTTAAACCGTATTTCCTTAATCTTCGCTCCCTCGATACGCTGCACCCATTCTTTTCAGGACTGTCGGACCAAAGCCTTCCCCAAGTGCGGCAACAGTCCCTTTTTATTTGCGCCGCTCACCCGGCGTTCCGGCCCGCCAGGTCCGGTCAACAGGAGTAGGTCATGTCTGAAGTGCGTCATTCGCGAGTGATTATTCTCGGTTCCGGCCCTGCCGGTTACAGCGCTGCGGTTTATGCCGCCCGTGCCAACCTCAAGCCGTTGCTGATTACCGGCATGCAAGCCGGCGGTCAATTGACCACCACCACCGAAGTCGACAACTGGCCGGGCGACGTCCACGGGCTGACCGGCCCAGTGTTGATGGAGCGAATGAAAGAGCACGCCGAGCGCTTCGAGACCGAGATCGTTTTCGATCACATCAATGCCGTGGATTTCGCCGCCAAGCCATACACCCTGACCGGCGACAGCGCGACCTACACCTGCGATGCCCTGATCATCGCTACCGGCGCCAGCGCTCGTTACCTGGGCCTGCCGTCGGAAGAAACCTTCATGGGCAAAGGTGTTTCGGCCTGCGCCACCTGCGACGGCTTCTTCTACCGCAACAAGCCAGTGGCGGTGGTCGGTGGCGGCAACACCGCGGTCGAGGAAGCGCTGTACCTGGCCAATATCGCCAGCACGGTCACCTTGATCCACCGTCGTGAAACCTTCCGCGCCGAGAAGATCCTGATCGACAAGCTCAATGCCCGCGTCGCCGAAGGCAAGATCATCCTCAAGCTCAACGCGACCCTGGACGAAGTGCTGGGCGACAACATGGGCGTGACCGGTGCTCGCCTGAAGAACAACGACGGCAGCTTCGACGAGATCAAGGTTGACGGCGTCTTCATCGCCATCGGCCACACCCCGAACACCTCGCTGTTCGAAGGCCAGCTGGAACTCAAGGACGGCTACCTGGTGGTCAAGGGCGGCCGCGACGGCAACGCCACTGCCACCAGCGTCGAAGGTATCTTCGCGGCCGGTGACGTGGCCGACCACGTCTACCGCCAGGCGATCACCTCGGCCGGTGCCGGTTGCATGGCAGCCTTGGACACCGAGCGCTACCTCGATGGCCTGCAGAACGCTTCGTTCTGATTCAGCGGGCACAAAAAAACCGGCTTCGGCCGGTTTTTTAATGGGTGGGTATTAATACATCCTGCGGGAAACCCTTGTGGGAGCGAGCCTGCTCGCGATGGCGTCAGACCAGCCAGTATCGATGTTGACAGATATACCGCTATCGCGAGCAGGCTCGCTCCCACAAGGTTTTGTGTGGTCAGGCGCATTGTATTTCAGGCCAGCTTCGCCAGGCATGCCTCCAGAATATCCAACCCCTCTTCCAACACGGCCGGCTCGGTCGTCAACGGCGCCAGCAGTCGAATGATGTGCCGCGATTTTCCGCTGGGCATCAGCAGCAAGCCCGATTCCCGTGCCAGGGCCAGCAGTTGCGTCAGTTGTGCCGAGGCCGGGCTGCCGTCGGGATGGGCGAGTTCGATGCCGCGCATCGCGCCGACGCCGGTCAGGCGGCCCATAAAAGTATAAGTCCTGAGGCGGCTATAATAGCCATTCCAAGAATTTGCAGCGGATCTGGAATGTGTGCAAAAAACACGATGCCGAATCCAGTCGCCGAAACTATTTCTATATAGCTAATAGGAGCTAACGTGCTTACCGGCGCTAAACGATATGCCATTATATATAGGAGGTGAATCAGGCTTGAGCTTAGCCCTATTAACACTAGATAAACCCAAGTGGATGAGTTTAAGTACGCAGTTAACTGGATCTCAGAAGGATTGATTAGGTTTTCAACGAGAATGCCCAGTCCTATAAAAAATGTCGCTCCCAAACCAGTGTGAAAGTGCACGATTAGTGAGGAGTTTTCTTTGGAAAGGTATTTGCCGAGAATGAGGTAAATAGTAAAGCAGAGCGCGCAAATAATAGGCAGGATGGCCAGGATGCCCGCAGCAATGAAGTTAGGTCGAATAATTAATATTGTTCCGCAGAGACCCGCTAAGATGGCTGTGATACAGTTTTGGGTAGGTTTTTCGCGTAAAACAATGATGCCGAGAAGGACTCCAATAACCGGCTGAATAAAAAAAATAGCAACCGCATCTGCTAAGGGCATGACCTTTAAAGCCGCAAAAAAAGTGATGCTGGCAACTGCTAGCAACACTCCGCGCAGAAAATTCAATCCGGGATTTTTTATAATCAAGGCCTTACGGCCATTGAGCGCAAGGATGAGTGGAAACATCGTTAAGCTTTGAAGACCGAAACGTGTCAACGCAATCCCAACCGCGGTTATACCGAAGTCTTCAGTAAGGATTTTGGCTAAAGCATCGGGGAACGGAGCCAAAACTGCAGCCACTGCCATCATTGTCACGCCGCGTGCGGATGTCGAACACCGTTCACCCTTAGATGGGAAAGCCATATAAATCCATTTTATTTTTTGCTTCGATACAAAGCAAAAGAGCCAGCATGAAATGCTTTGTTTTTGATAGCTTATTTTTTTATTGTACAACTTTACTGTTTGTGCAGATATGTAATTAGCTTCCTGTATGAGGGCAGATGGTCGTGCAAAAGTTCAAATTGTTTAATTTTGAAATTAATTCCTGCGGTGCTATGTTGTTGCGAGCACAGGCTTTGGGGAATAAGCTATGTGAGGTCAGGCCTGGAAGAGTATTTATTTCGATGAGATAAGGGGTTTCGTTATTAATAATTACATCTGCTCGGTAGTAATCTAGCCCCAATGATTTGGCAAAAATTACCCCATCGCTATCTATTTTTCTTTGTAACGGTTCAGTGAGCTCAATAAACCATGATTTTGTTTCATTGGATTCGAACTTAGCCTCGTACGAAAAAAAGTCTGTAGTGAATCCGACCGCGAGTGTTGGTAACATCCCTCCATAAAAGTATGAGACGGATAGCTCCTGGCCGCTGATAAATTCTTCTAACAAAATTCCTTGTTGATAAGAAGATGCTAGTTTTACAGCCTGGTCAAACTGGGCTTCGTCGTTTATCAGCGAGACGCCAATGCTGCATCCACCTCCATTAGGTTTCACAATGAAACGACTTCCAAAACGTCTTTTAGCTAGCTCGAAAGAAATAGGCTGGTCATTAGGGAAAAATAGATAATCGGGCACCTTTATACCCAGCCCTTTAGCAATATGTTTAGTTAGAAGCTTGTCCATGCAAATTGCGCTTGCTTGCGGTGAAGGTCCGTTGTGAGGAATGCCGAGACCTCTTAGATAGGCCTGAGCCATACCATTTTCACCGAACCCTCCATGTAGAGCGAGAAATACGCGGGTAAAGTCGGAAAAAGGTAGAGCTATAAAATCTTTGTAGCTGGAAATAATGAAAGTTGAACAGTCAATGTTCATTTGATGAAGGGTTCTTGATACGTAATCGCAAGTTTCCAAAGATACTTCTCTCTCAGAAGAGTCTCCGCCGGTGACTATTGCTATGTTCTCTCTAGGCATTAGCTTAACTCCATGCTTTTAGCTGTTGTAGACTAAATACTTTTTCAGCGATAAGTTTGGCGCCTTGGGTCAACTGATCAATTTCCATGTCAGAAGTAAAAGATATGCGGATGGAACAATTTGCCCGCTCCTGATCGTGCCCAACTTGAGTTAAAACATATGAAGGCTTCATGCTCTGTGAATTACAGGCGGATCCTGAAGAAATACATACGTTTGGTAAACCATGGATAACTGTCTCCGAGCGTATACCTGGGAAATATATATTTAAAATATGTGGCACGGAGCAATCAGTCGGAGAGTTCAGTTTGAAATGGATGTTATGCTGCTGTAGAGTTTCAATAATAATACTCCGTCTCTTGTCCGCCTCCTTCCATTGACTTTTGAGGTCGCAAGAGTTAATGCGCTTCGCCGCGAGACCGAATCCCACTACTAGCTGCGCGGGTAGGGTACCGCTGCGAAGGCAGTATTGCCCTCCTCCAAATGTTAACGGGCGCAGTCGCGATATTGATGAGTGCGAAACATATAGGGCACCGATGCCTTTGGGGCCGCATATCTTATGCGCAGATAAAGACATGCAATCAATTTTCAGATCTTGGACATTTAAACGTAGCTTTCCAGCAGCTTGGGATGCGTCAACATGGAAAATGGCTGATTTGCCTTTTAGTAGATGAGTTATCTTTGAAAGATCCTGTAACGTACCAAGCTCTGAGTTAACGTAAGCTAGAGTAACAAGTGCAGTATTGTCATCCACAATTTGGGCAAGATGGTCTAAGTCAATTCGGCCGTGCTTATTCACCTTCATAAGACGCACCTCCACGCCACGCCTCTCGGATTCGCTTGCGGCAGCTAAGATAGATTTGTGATCGATTGGGCAGACAACGATATTTTGGCCTCTATCTGGCTCCGCGATTCCTAGTACTACAATATTATTGCTTTCTGTCGCTCCGGACGTGAGAGTTAACTCTTCGCTAGTACAACCCAGCAAGCGTGAAATGCTAAGCGTAGCCTCGACGATTGCACGTCTGGCGTATCTACCCATGGTGTGGGGAGACGATGGATTTCCGTAATGGTTTGAACTCAATTCAATCATTGCCGCCACAACATCATCTGCGCATTTTGTTGTCGCTGCTGCATCTAAATATATGATGGTGTCGTATGGGTTCGACATAAGTATTCCTTACGCTTCGTAGGAGACTATACTGACGCCCCTGTCATAGATATCTTTATGGGTCATCTCGCCATTGCCCCCCAGATCTACTACAACAACTTTAATATTGGTTAGCTCATAAATTGATAGAGCAATTTCTACACCAGTACGAATGGGAGCGTGGCATTCTGCGGGAGCAAATATTATTAGTAAGCGTCCCCCAGCTTTGTAGACTTCTGAGATCATCTCGGTAATTTCTCCAGCGCAACCTGTCATTCCACAGCTGATTAGCGGTAGGGAATTTCCCAGTGTATCGGTAAAAGATATTTCCGACATGCCAGGCTTATCTGTAAGAAAGCGCTTTTGTAATTTGCCCGCCTTGACTAGGCGGGTCGCCTCATTCTGAAAGCGATTTTTTAACCAGGTTTCCGGAAAAGCATAGGGATTCCTCTGGCTCGAGAATATATTTTTTTCTGAAATAACTTTCGATTCTTTCAATCGTGATCTGAAATTAGTCGGAAGTTCTTCGAACCCCTCATAAAAATCTCGTCGGTAATCACTCGCGGTACCGCTGTCGGGCACGTATTGCCAGTCGTTAATTAAAAGAAGTAGCTTTGCAGTGCGATTGGGTGTTGATAGATAATGCTCGCCAACCCGAATGCCCAAGTCCCATGTGTAGGATGGAAATATACCTACGCGCTTTTTGATCTGCTCTCTGAGTGCTTTGTTTTCGACGTCTTCAAAGATACCCGGTATAAGTCGCATGTTGCTCGGATCATAAAACAACATGAAATGGCCGGCGACAACTACGACCTCGCTAAAAGCAAGGTCATTCATCAATATAAAAAGTTCGTCTAGCAGGGATTTTTCGTTGTAAACAGTTATTTCCTTTTCATTGATTTTTTTCATCCGGCTAGTCCATGTCAATAATTAGAGTTTGCTGGGAAATCTATGCTTGCCATCAGCAGTCATTATTATTCTCTTGAGCTTAACTTCTCAGAGTATTGTTGGATATTGGATACAAAATCCAGCGTAGTCTACCGGTTTGAAATCGTCAAACGTAACCGTGCAATTTGCATGAAGAGAATCCCTTCAGGCCAGGATGAGATGAGGGCCCTCAGGACGGCTTGCTTTCAGTCGAAAGCGCTACGGCAGGGCCGGAAAAATTGAACACTGAGACGAAGCATGCGCAGGAATCTGTCGTCTCCGCTTGACCTCAGGCTGTCTTGGCCATATCAGCGGGAACTAAGGGCCAAAGGCGTTTCTGAGGTCCATTTCGATGTCGTGAGCGTCTTCCAGCCCTAAATAGATGCGTGCGTAGCTACTTCGTAAATCAAGGCGTTTCGCAGACCTCCACTCGGCAGGGTTGAAAGGACTAACAAGGCTGATTGTGCCCCCCCATCCATATCCGACTTTGATAACCCTCAGACGGTCAATGCGGGTGATTACTTCCTCGTAATGGCATGCGAATTCTATTGATATGAGACTGTTGAAACCGCTGTAATCCCGGTTGAACAAATTATCTTGGTCGTTTGGTACTGTAGGGTGTAGGACGCGCTTAATAGCTGGTAGTCCAGTAAGGACATCTATTATGTAGCGGGTGGTGGACATTTGAAGCGATAGCCGTGCGCTCAAGGTGCTCATTGAATAGAGCGCGCTAGCACAAGTTTCTGAGCTTACATGACTGCCAAGAAGCGCAGCCACTGCCTTGACGCTTTCAAAAAAATCTTGATGGTTAGTGACAATCGCGCCTAATGAAATACCATTCACAGCTGCATGGGATTTAGTCATTGAAATTAGAGTGGCATCAACACCTATTTCCAGCGGATGATAAAACGTAGACGCAGCCCAAGTGTTATCAACTACTGTAAAAGCCGAATGATTTTTACATGCTTCTACCACTGCCCTTCCGTCTACAAGCTCATAGGTAAACGCTCCGGGGGACTCCCAAAATACTATTTTTGTATTCGACTTTAAACGGGAGGAGAGTGAAGAGGCTTCGCTTGGTTCAAAATACTCCACCTCAATCCCAATCGCTGCGAAATGTTGGTCTAGAAGCCATTGTGTCGAATAAGTTACAGTGTCGCAAATTAGTATGTGATCGCCGGGTAATGCCCTTGCTGCAATGAGTAAGTGAATCGCACTTTGGCCAGACGGGGCAAGTAAAGCAAATTTGCCTTTTTCTATTTTTGCAATTTTTAGAGAAAGCTGGCGGGTTGTCGGAGTGTCGACACCTCCATAATAAAGTTTCGAGAAAAGTTTGTTGCGGATTTTGATTAAGCTTGAATTGTTGATGGGGGCGAGTTCAGAAAGACTTCTAACGGTAAATGTTGTGGTATTTATAGCTGGTGTAGTGGTCGATTGCACATTCCCTAAAGGGAATAGACCTATTTGAGCAAGGGCAGTCGAATTAGATTTTTTCATGGTTTGACTCGAATTCATTAAGCAGAGAGAGGATATCTTCTACTTCAGCTAGCACGACTGGCGCGACTCCCGAAAGGGGGTATTCGAGTGAGGCTTCTCCGAAACGATGAAATGCGCTTAATAAAGGGCCTTTCGGTGTGCCCCATCGTAAATAGTCCTCTCCTTCGCTTTCAGGGCAATTCCTTAATGGATGCTGAACCGCCCAGTTCGCGCTGATTATTTTCGGTTCTCCAGTTTTCTTTTTGTACTCGATCAGCGTCTCAAGCAGAGCGATTCGACTTAAATGGCTCTCACCTAAACCAAATAGAAGCGCGCAACCACAAGATATCTTGGTCTCGATAAGAAAACTCAGTGCGCTTGCAAAACGGTTTTGCCAAGAGCCTGATTGTTTATCAAGATCTTTGTTCATTCCACCGATTTCTTCTGGATCAAAGGTTTCGAGACCGATGAATATATATTGCAAACCGTTTTTATTTAGGCGCGCGATTAATTTTTTTCGACGGACGACTTGATCGATAGTAAATTGTCCTCCAAATACGATATCGAGAGGTTCATACTCAAGAAGTTCGCAAAGCTGACTAATTGCTAATGGACTCCCACTTAGGAAAATTGAGTCCTCAACAAAGGCGCTGGCTCCTTTGCCTGGGTGGTCCTGAGCGATTATAGAGACCGAGTCTTTAAGCTGGCGATACACCCGGCGCGGCGCGCCTTTAATATCTTGAATACTTCCCGTTATGCTACGTCGCTCACTGCAAAAGTTACAGTCATATACACAACCCGGTCCGGTATCGCTAAAAATGTGTGAGGTCATCCGCCCTTTAAATATATCAAAGGACGCTGTTACCCCAAAAATGTTTACTATGGACGGGATCTCGTCATAGGACAATCGAACACCGCTGCTTACCAGTGTACGATTGAGCCTAGGAAAATCAGCGATCCATAATCCCGGTACCCCAGGCTGGATGCTGTCGGCAACTGAGGTAGGTCGACCTGGGAGTGAGTTACAAAAGGCAATACCAATCTCTGCGATGATTTGTTCTGCTTCTCCCGATATAATTATGTCGAATATGGGAGGGATCCGGCCCTCTCTCATTAATCTTCCAGGAGAGGCGCTGTGGTGACGAACCGCCGAAGGAGTACGTGTGCGTTCGCTCTCTAAGTATATTGTTTCTGTGATATGTCGGCCGCCAAGTACAATTAATATATCGTCTCCTAATAGTCTCTTGGCTAATTTGGCGCACTCGATCGCTCCGGGCATACAGAGGGTCATAGTTCCGAGTAGTAGAAGATTGGGTCGTATTGATAAGATAAGTGTCTCGAATCGGTCCATATCATCGAGAGAGTACATGAGAAGGAAGTACTTTCTTATTTCTTTCCGAGAAACCGCCCAATTACTGTCCGCCCAAGATCCAGTTTTTTTCTGTGCCAAATTTGCAGCGTAGCGGCAAGCATTGAATAGGCTGGCGGGATCGGTGCTGTTGAGTGCATGTTCGGATTTGGTCCCGCTGATCCAATCAGGAGCGGAAACTGCAAGCGCTCGAATCCGGGGCTGTGGATAAAGGGCTGTGGAAGACGGCGGAGACCGTCGGCTGAGTTGTAGGTCTTCTTTTACAGGTCGCTGTTCCATGGCGTTCCCCAAAAGCCTTCCAAGGCCCTCATAGCCTCGGAACCAATCAGGGGATGTTGTCATGAAATGGATATTGGATACAATGGCCAATAAACCAAGGAGGATATGTTATGACTGCAATGGCTCTAGGACTAGTGTTTGGGGGCAGGAGCCCTGAGCATGACGTATCGTTGCTATCCGCAAAGAGGATCTATGGGGCGTTGCTGGAGCTTGGTTGCGAGGTGCATTGCATCGGCATAGACAGGTCGGGAATCTGGCGTTATCACAACGTTTCTGATTCTTTTCCGAAGGCTGTGGACGGTTCGGCACCTGTCGTTTCAATGAGGCTTGGATACCCCATAATATTTTATGAGGACGCGCGCTCGGGTGAGGTGTGCGAGGTCAAGCTTGATCTGCTGTTTCCCGCCTTGCATGGCCCGTGGGGTGAGGATGGAACGATACAGGGCTTGGCTGCTATGTCGAATTTGCGGTGCGTTGGATCGTCTACGTTGGGGTCTGCTATCGCGATGGACAAGGATATTACCAAGCGTTTATTGAGAGCCGAGGGTATTGCCATTACTCCTTACATTGCATGTGAGCAGCGGATGCCGCCATGGCATGAGGTTGTTGCCAAACTAGGCGGTAGCATATATGTCAAGCCAGCATCGCAGGGGTCGTCCATCGGAGTACAACGTATTGTCAATGCAGATGAATATGAACTTGCCTTCGCAGAAGCGGCAAATCTTGATGCTAAAGTTCTTTTGGAAACTGAGATACGCGGTCGCGAGATCGAGTGCGGTATTCTTCAAGTCGACGGCAAGTTTATAGCTTCGGAACCAGGCGAAATAATTCCCCTCGGTCCTCACATTTATTATGATTACGTCGCCAAATATGCAGATAAAAATGGGGCGCGGCTGTGTATCCCCGCTGTGTTAAGTGAGAAAACTAAAATGACTATCCAGGAGCTCTCGAAACGTGCTTTTAAGTGTCTCGGTCTTAGTTCTTTCGCAAGAATCGACTTTTTTTTAACCGAAGATGAGGAAATAATTCTCAATGAAGCTAATAGCCTTCCTGGCTTTACGGATGTAAGTATGTATCCGCAAATGTTTGGCCACTCCGGTTATTCCCTAACTTGTTTAATAGAGAAGATTTTGGACAACGCAGTAGGGCCCGCCCGCTCTGTTTTTCATTATGGTGAAGATGTTTGACGCGACTTTAAAAAAGACACGACTGTCTTTTGGGCGTTGGAAAGATGGCTCTTTAGAGCTTTTACAGCTCCGATCTGGTCGCCTGCTGCGCAGGCATCAGTGAGCATTTTATATTCCCGTACAGACTGTGTCTGATGATCAAGGTCTATTAAGATAAATTGCAAATAACGCTCAACCGAATCGTGGAGGGACTTTATTAAGGAATGGAGTCTTGGGCGTTGAACTGGCTGAAATAGCACAGCAAAAAATTGTTGGTTCAAAGCCCTGAACTGATCAAGATCAGCCGTCTCCATGTCTTGGATAATACTGTTAAGCTCGGCAATTCGCTCTCCTTTAATACTCCCAAATGCGAGCTTCAACGCGGTGCATTCGGCCATAATGCGCATGTCGTAAATTTCGACGATGTCATCAATGGTCATAGTTGCAACGGTAGCCCCCTTATGGGGCTCATAGACGACTAGTCCTTCAGCTTCCAACTGCCGAATTGCATCTCGTATCGGCATTCGGCTGAGGCCAAATTTAGCTGCGAGATCGTCCTGTCGTAACGGGGTACCTTCGGCGATAGCACCCGTTAAGACGCCCTGTCGCAGCACGTCTACCACGAAAGACATTGCGGTCTTGTAGCGATGCTTATCTGGAACAACAAAGCTATCAAGTGAGCCAGTCAACAGGACCTCCGAATCAGCTGTACGAAAGGCTATTAAGGTATCAGATTTTTCCTACAGGGCTCAAATTTTAATGCCTCGGTGGGCCTTCATAAGAAACACAAAGAGCCCGCATACATGCGACCATTTGCGATCTATGAAATAAGTTTCGAAGGTTACGGCAATTGCCGCAAAATTATAAATTCGCCTACTCGCGGCGGAAATTTCTTAATTAGTCATCGCTTCAACTCTCAGCGTTCTGATTTTCAGGCCAGCTTCGCCAGGCACGCTTCCAGAATATCCAACCCCTCTTCCAACAGGGCCGGCTCGGTCGTCAACGGCGCGAGCAGCCGCACGATATGCCGCGATTTTCCGCTGGGCATCAGCAGCAAGCCCGATTCCCGCGCCAGGGCCAGCAGTTGCGTCAGTTGTGCCGAGGCCGGGGTGCCGTCGGCGTGGGTCAGCTCGATGCCGCGCATCGCGCCGACGCCGGTCAGGCGGCCGAGGTAGGGCGTCAGCCCACGGTTGCGCCAGGATTGGTAGCGGCTGACGATCGCCTCCTCCTGTTGCGAGCCCCAGGCGTGCAGGTTGGCGTCGGTCATTTCATCCAGGGTCGCCAGGGCGGCGGCGCAGGCGATGGGGTTGCCTGAGTAGGTGCCACCGAGGCCGCCCTTGGGCAGGTTGTCCAGCAGCGCCTTGCGTCCCATCACTCCCCCCAGGGGCACGCCGCCAGCGATGCTTTTGCCTAGCAGGACCAAGTCAGGCTCGATGCCCAACCGGGAGAAGGCAAAACGCTGGCCGGTGCGGCCGAAGCCGGACTGGATCTCATCGATGATCAGCACAATGCCCTTGTCGTTGCAGAACTGTCGCAGGGCCTGGGCGAAGGGCACGTCCATCGCCAGGAAGCCGGCTTCGCCCTGCACCGGTTCGACAATGAAACAGGCCACGTCATTCACGTCGATCTCGACGCTGAACAGCCGCTCCATGGCCTTCAAGGCTTCTTCGCCGGTGACGCCGTTGTCCTTGCTGGGGTACGGCAGGTGATACACCGGCCCGGGCAGTACGCCGACTTTCTGCTTGTAAGGCGCGACCTTGCCGTTGAGGTTGAGGGTCGCCAGGGTGCGGCCGTGAAAGGCGCCATCAAACGCGATCACGGCGGTACGGCCCGTGGCGCCGCGTACGATCTTCAAGGCATTCTCCGCCGCCTCGGCGCCGCTGTTGGTGAGCATGCCGCTGACCGGATAATCCACCGGGACAAACGCCGCCAGACGCTCAATCAATTCAATGTAGGGGGCGTGGGGCGCGGCATTGAATGCGTAGTGCGTCAGCCGGGTGGCCTGTTCACGGATTGCCTCGACAATGCGCGGATGGCAATGGCCGAGGTTCAACACACCGATGCCGCCGACGAAATCGATGTAGCGTTTACCGTCGGTATCCCAGGCCTCGGCATTCTTGCCGTGGCTGAGGCTGATGGGATGTACGATGGAGATCGATTGGCTGATGGTTTCGCTGCTCATGGATGACGGCTCGGACGATGGAGAAATTTGCGTTATCTAAGCCGCGAGCAGAGGGGGCCGGCAAACGAAATAAAGTGGCCGGGTCAATCTTAAAAGTTGGGATGTGGTGAGGTGCCGCTTATTTGGGGTGTGCAGCCCGTGGCGAGGGAGCTTGCTCCCGCTGGGCTTGTAGGAGCTGTCGAGCGAAGCGAGGCTGCGATCTTTGCCCGTACACTTGAGTCTCAAGTGAAAGATCAAGAGATCGCAGGCTTTGCCAGCTCCTACAGAGTCCTGCGGGAGCCCTCGCCACAAAAAGCAGGTCGATCAGCGCCGTTGCAGCGGCTGTGCCTCGAACGTCACACCGGCCAGCCCATGGGCCATCAGCGCGCGGATATTGCCGTGATCGCTGCCTTCAGGCGTGGCCAGCACCGAACGGTAATGTTCGCCGAACGCCAGGAGCGCCTCTTCATCGCTCAAGCCTTCGAGCAGTGCCAGGCCCAGGGTCTTGCACGAGCCTTCGTTCTGCCCGGCGGCGTTTTGCACACCACCGTTGTTGAAGGCCTGGGGCTGGTAGTCGTAGCCGGCGGCGATAAAGGCCAGGGTGTCGGCGAAGGCATGTTCGCCGCTCTTGAGGCGGGTACGCAGGGTAGCAAGGTCAAGCATCGGGTTTTCCTTTGGCGAACGCCGCTTGTTGTTCGGCGCTGGCTTCTTTCTGGTATTGGGCTTTCCACTCGGCGTACGGCATGCCGTAGACCACTTCGCGGGCGTCATCGAGGCTGACCTCGACCTGGCGTTCATCGGCGGCGGCCTTGTACCACTTGGACAGGCAGTTGCGGCAGAAGCCGGCGAGGTTCATCAGGTCGATGTTCTGCACATCCTTGCGGCTGTCCAGGTGGGCAACCAACCGACGGAAAGCGGCGGCTTCGAGTTCGAGGCGTTGTTGGTCGTTCATGGTGTTTCCTGACGGGCAGCTGCAAGCGGCGAGCTTCAAGCTGCAAATTGGATGGCGTTGATCAGGCTTGAAGTTTACCGCTTGAAGCCAGTAGCGGCTACGAAGCCGCCCGGCTTGCCGCAAGGGTAATCGACACCGACTCGGCAAATCGCAAGGCGTGGGGCTTGTCGACTTCGACCTCGGCGTACAGCACCGATTCGTTGGCCATGACCAGGTCGAGCAATTCCTGGGTCAGGCGTTCGAGCAGGGCGAAGCGGTTGCCTTCCACGTGGGCGATGATCGCCTTGGTGATGGTGCGGTAGTTCAGCGCGTGGTCGATGTCGTTGTCGCGCACCGCTTCCTGGGCGGCGTAGAGGATGGTCAGGTTGATCAACACATCCTGCTTGTTGAGGATTTCATCCTCGTTGATGCCGATGAAGGTGCGCAGGCGCAGGTCCTTGACCTTGATGCGTGCCATGGCTGGCTGAAGTTGTGGCATTTAATTGCTCCGTCGAATCAATTGCAGGAACTCCTGGCGCGTGGTGCTGGAGTCGCGAAAGGCGCCGAGCATCACCGAGGTGTTCATGGTCGAGTTCTGTTTTTCGACACCGCGCATCATCATGCACATGTGCTGGGCCTCGATCACCACCGCCACGCCGGCGGCCTGGGTGACCTGCTGCACCGCGTCGGCGATTTGCCGGGTCAGGTTCTCCTGAATTTGCAGGCGGCGGGCGAACATGTCCACCAACCGGGCGATTTTCGACAGCCCCAGGACCTTGCCCGTAGGAATATAAGCCACATGGGCCTTGCCGATGAAGGGCAACAGGTGATGTTCGCAGAGTGAATAGAGTTCGATGTCGGCGACGATCACCATTTCATCGCTGTCAGAGGCGAACAACGCGCCGTTGACGATCTGCTCGACGCTTTGTTCATAACCATGGCAGAGGTACTGCATGGCCTTGGCGGCACGGACCGGGGTATCGAGCAGACCCTCGCGCTCGGGGTTTTCCCCCAGGCCTATAAGGATCTCGCGGTAGTTCTGGGGCAGGGATAGCGTCATGGTGCATCCTCGAAACAAGGCTATTTGACGTGCCGCCCGCCGTTGACGGTCAGGGTCGTGCCGGTGACATAAGGGTTGTCCAGCAGATAACGCAGGCTCTGGTAGATCACTTCGCTGCCAGGTTCTATACCCAGCGCGGACTTGGCCAGGGCCTTGGCGCGGTAAGCCGCGTCATCTTCGGGGTTGAACAGTAGCAGGGCAGGGGCGATGCCGTTGACCTTGATCGCCGGGGCGAACTTCGCCGCGAACGACAGGGTCAGGCTTTCCAGGCCGGCCTTGGTGGCGCAATAGGCGATATGCCGGGCGCTGCCCTTGCGGGTCACGTCATCGCTGATGTGCACGATGTCCGCCGGGGTTGAACGCTGCAGCAGTTCGGCGCAGTGCAGGTTGATCAGGTAAGGCGCAAGCATGTGCACGCCGAACATGGCGTTGAAGGCCGCCGCTTCGCTGCCCGGGCCCTCGGCCAGCCAGGCCGAGGCGTTGTGCACGATAGCCCGCAGGCGGTCGGTGTGCTGCTTGAGTTGTTCGATAAAGGCCAGGACCCCAGCTTCGCTGGAGAAGTCGGCAAACAGCACGACCGCGCCCAGGTCTCGCAACGTCTGCACGCCTGGGCGTTCGGTGCGATAGGTCGCGATCACCGGTTGCCCGTCTTCCAGCAATCGCCGCGCGCAATGCAGGCCGACGCGCTGGGCTGCGCCAGTGATCAGGATCGGAGCGTTGGCGCTGGACATAGGACGACTCGGTTCACGGCAAGAGCAAAACTATAACAGCGACGGGTAGTGTGTACCTATTGATGGCTAATCCAGCGGATATATCGCCGTATTCCACTGTGTGCGAGCCTGCTCGCGATGTGCTGGGTCAGCCAACACCAATATCGCCTGACACACCGCTATCGCGAGCAGGCTCGCTCCCACAGAGACCGCTGCCAAGGCTGGCAGCATCACCGATTCTGTGTGAACGGCTTGGCCGGCAACGTTCGCTGCGACGTGTCGTTGAGCCAGTTCGCCAGCAGATGGGTCGACATCGGGATAAACAGGTAGACCATCAGTGGCGTCAGGAGCAGCGTGCTGACGAACACGCGGCTCAACAGGTCCAGTTCGCCCAGCAGCGGTCCCAACAGGAAATTGAACAACAACGAGACGGGAAAGAACGCCAGCCAGATGGCCACGGCCTGTTTCCAGCGTGGCGGACGCTGACCGACCGCGCCGAACCAGCCATCGATGCCGCGCACCCGGTGTTCGGTGGGATGGGCAAACAGATCGCTGCCCCGTCCCAGCCAGGCCGTGCGGGAGGCTGAGTGCTCCCAGGCGTGCAGCGTCTGCTCGTCGGCAAAGCGGAAGATGATCTGGAATTCATCGTCCTGGGGCGGTGGCGCGAGTACGCCGGAACCCAGGTAGCCGGGAAAGTCGGTTGCCAGTTGTTCGCCTTCGCGCAACCAGGCGATCAGATCCTGATAGCGTCCATTGGCGACGCGGCGGGCAACCATCAGGGTGACGGGTGAGGTAGACATTATGTATCTCCGTAAGACAGGCGCGGCACTCCGGGTAGGAGGTTCGCGGGGGGACGCCCCCGGGGGTGGTGGGTAGCGTCTGGTCGCCAAAAAGCAGGCAAGGATTATTCCTGATTGGGCGTAAACAACAAAATCGCCCATCGAATACGTTTATCCTTGTTATGACATGTCCTGGGCGGGGTAAACTAGGATCCAATTTGCCAGTCGGAATTGTCTGCCAAAATGAGTGTAATCACAGAAGATGACTTCATTTTCCAGGCGTCAGGTGCCTTGGTGCGGGAAGATCTGTTTCCCATTCGCGAAGTCGCGCGCCTGACCGGTGTGAATCCCGTGACCCTGCGCGCTTGGGAGCGGCGCTACGGTTTAATCCAGCCTACCCGCACCGAAAGCGGGCATCGCCTGTACTCGTTGAGCGATGTTGAAAGGGTGCGCAGTATCCTGGCTTGGATAGAGCGTGGAGTGGCCGTCAGCAAAGTGGGAAAGATCCTGGCGAAAACCGAGTCGGTGCAACCGGTCTCCACGCTGATCTCGTCCGATCTGGTCAGGGCCGATCACGCGCGGTGGCAGCAACAGGTGGCGGACGCGATTGGCAACTTCGACGATGTCGAACTGGATCGCGTCTATGGGCAGGTCTTTTCCACCTACACCGTGTCGGTCGTATTCCAGGACATCCTGATGCCGCTCTGGCGACAAATGCTGTATCGCCAGCCAGAGTTCGGGCAAATCAGCGAATGGGTGTTTTTCGATGGGTTCCTGCGTTCGCGCATCATCCAGCGGCTTTTGCTCAAGCGCGAAGCTGGGGCGCCGCGTGTCCTGGTCTGCGCCATTGCCGGCCAATGCCGTGAGCTGGAGTTGCTGGTCGCGGCGCTGTTCCTCTCCAAGGCGGATGTGGGCGTCAGGGCGCTGTCGATCGGCCTGCCATTCAACGAGCTGACCCTGGTGTGCCAGAAGATCCAGCCGCTGGCATTGGTGCTGGTTTCCAATCATGCGCCGGTCCCGGATTTGCCCAAGCGCCTGGGCAAATTGGCAATGAGCCTGGATTGCCCGTTGATGCTGGCCGGTGATGCATCCGATCTGGCACAGGAGAGCCTGGTTGGATCGTCGATCGGTTGCCTGGGGAATGAGGGGACAGTGATGCGCCAGCGCCTGCGTCAATTTCTGGCAGGCAACCTCGACACCTAGAGATGCATGGAAGGATGGGTCAGGCGATGTTGCTGCAGGATGTACTGGCGCAGGCGCTCCGTCTCGTCCTGATCATTCTGGCTCAGGTGGTAGGCGAACAAACCACGATCGGTTTCCCGTTCAAAGGTGCCTCGCAACGAAATTCTCTCGTAGCCTGATGGGCTGAACCACAAGGCAAACTGCTTCGGTGGTTTGGCCCGACTGCGGTTCTCCAGCAATACGCCTTTGCAGGAGACTTCGTGGACCCACAGCGGTCCCGGCTGACCCTTGATATTTTCCAACGCCACCGATTCTTCGAGCGTCAGGCGCCATGGGCGTATCTTCGGTCCATCCTCATAGATGCTCGGCACACCCAAGCGCAGATGCATCGCATGGAATTCGTCTTCCACCAGATGCAGCGGAAAGGTCATTTGCTGGTTTTCGAAGTTGGCTTGCAGCGTAACCTGCTCATTTGCCGCTAGGCGTGTCAGCAAGTCACGGATCTGCGACCCGCCGTTTACCAGCAAGCTCGACGTGACATCCCGCTCGTTCAACTGCGGGTTGTGTTGCATGGTCCGGATGAAATCCAGTTCATCCTGCGTCAGGAGGGCATCGCGCTGCATGATCTGCTCGAAATGATAATTTACGTGTTCACTGGTGATTGTAGTGACTGACCATTAATTCGTGGGTTTGTTTGAACCGTTCGTCGCTTCGAGTCGGGCAATTGTCTCCCGCGCGTCGGCCAGCTCCTTTTCCAGCTGTGCGACGCGGTGTTGAGCCTTGACCTGAGTCGTGACGTCTTTTTGCACACCCACGAAATAGGTATGTCCGTCAGCCTGGTTTTTGACTGTGGACAAGGACAGCTCATTCCAGAACGGCGTGCCGTCCTTACGGTAGTTGCGCAACACCTCACGACAGCCACCGCCCTCTTGCAGGGCTTGGCGAATGGGTCCCAGAGAGGCTTGGTCCCGATCCCCTGATTGCAGGAACCGGCAATCCTGATAAAGGATTTCGTCGCGGTGATAGCCGGTCAATTGTTCGAAGGCCGGGTTCACGTAGATCAGGATGTTGTCATCACCTTCTTTTTCGGCGATGACAATCCCGTCGTTCGAAGCATTGATGACCAGTTGCATCAGTTGAGCGTTGATCATGGAGATAGCCCTTTGAAACGTCCTTGTTGAATCTGCATTCTAAAAGAAATCGATAGGCTGTCCACTGGCTATTAGGGCTGATGAGAGCCATTCGCAGCCTGACAGGTGCAACTGTTACTATCCCGACTCTTTTTTTCAGGTTCAGGATCAGATTGATGAAAGTCGCCATCCTTTCCGGCTCGGTGTATGGCACCGCCGAAGAAGTCGCCCGGCACGCCGCCAAACTGCTTCGCGAGGCAGGCTTCGAAACTTGGCACGACCCTCGTGCGACCCTGGCGGATGTGCAGGCATTCGCGCCAGAGGCCGTGCTGGCAGTGACTTCTACGACCGGTATGGGTGAGTTGCCGGACAATTTGATGCCGTTGTATTCGGTCATCCGCGACCAGTTGCCCGGGTTCTTGCGCGGTTTGCCTGGCGCTGTGATCGGTCTGGGCGATGCCAGCTATGGGGACACCTTCTGCGCCGGTGGCGAGCAGATGTGCGAGCTGTTCGTCGAATTGGGCGTACGTGAGGTGCTGCCGATGCTGCGTCTGGATGCCAGCGAAAGCGTCACGCCGGAAACCGACGCCGAGCCATGGCTTGCTGAGTTGATCGACATGTTGCGCCCTTGAAGCGGATGGGCTGACTCGTTCGGCCAGTAAGCTGGCTGCCAACGCAACTACCGCCCCTGAAAGAGCTGACTAGACTGATTTTCTTGCGTACGACGTTTTCGAACGAGACATATAACAAGAAACCAGAGGTCAGAGCCGTGAGCGTAGCGCCCCTTCACACGATGCTCAGCATCAAGGATCAGATCAGTGCGCCCGAGTGGCAAACCCGGGTGGACCTTGCCGCCTGTTATCGGCTTGTTGCGCTGCATGGTTGGGATGACCTGATCTTCACCCATATTTCCGCGAAGGTTCCCGGTACCGAGGATTTCCTGATCAACCCGTTCGGGATGATGTTTCATGAAATCACCGCCTCGAGCCTGGTCAAGGTCGATCAGGCCGGCAACAAGTTGATGGACAGCCCCTACGAGATCAATCCGGCCGGCTACACCATCCACAGCGCGGTGCATGAGGTGCGCGATGATGTGGCCTGTGTGTTGCACACCCACACCGCCGCTGGCGTGGCGGTATCGGCCCAGAAGCAGGGAGTGCTACCGATCAGCCAGCAATCGCTGTTCGTGCTGTCGAGCCTGGCCTATCACGCCTACGAAGGGGTGGCCTTGAATCACGAAGAAAAGGCTCGCTTGCAGGCGGACCTGGGCGAGAGCAACTTCCTGATGCTGCACAACCATGGCTTACTGACCTGCGGCGGGACCATCGCCGATACCTTCCTGATGATGTTCACCTTTCAACGGGCCTGCGACATCCAGGTCCTTGCGCAGAACGGCGGGGCCGAACTGATTGCCATCAAGCCACAGATCCTGGCTGGCGCCCGGGCGATGATCGCCGGGGTGACCAAAAGCGCGCAGGGCATGGGCGGCGCGTTGGCCTGGCCGGCGTTGTTGCGCAAGCTCGATCAACAAGACACCGGGTATAGCAGTTGATGCCCCTGGCCCAGATTCCCCTGCGTATCTGGCGCCAGCGCAGCCAGGTCTTCATGTTCCGTGGTCATGCCATCCGTTACTGGGTGGCGGGGCAGGGCGAGCCGCTGCTGCTGATCCACGGTTTCCCCACCGCCAGTTGGGATTGGCATTACCTGTGGCAACCGTTGGCGCAACGCTACCGGGTGATCGCCTGTGACATGCTCGGTTTCGGCGACTCCGCCAAACCGACGGATCACGTCTACAGCCTGCTGGAGCAGGCCGATTTGCAGCAGGCCTTGCTGGCGCACCTGAATGTGCGGGGCGCGTTGCATGTGTTGGCCCACGATTACGGCGACAGCGTGGCCCAGGAGCTGCTGGCGCGGCATTACGAAGCGCGCATCCAGCTTGCCAGTTGCGTTTTTCTCAATGGCGGCCTGTTCCCGGAAACCCACCGTCCGGTCTGGGCCCAGAAACTCTTGCTCAGCCCCCTGGGGTGGCTGCTGGGGCGAGCGTTCTCCCGGGAAAGCCTGGTCAGTAGCTTTCGGCAGATTTTCGGCCCTGGGACCGGCCCGACTGAAAGCGAACTGGATGATTTCTGGAGCCTGGTAGAAGCCCATCGTGGTCCGCGGATCATGCACAAGCTCATTGCCTATATTCCCGAACGTCATGTGCAGCGTGATCGTTGGGTACAGGCGATGCAACGTGGCGACGTGCCGTTGCGGGTGATCGATGGCGCAGTCGACCCGATTTCCGGTGAACACATGGTGGCGCGCTACGAGGCTCTGATTCCAAACCCAGACACGGTGTTGCTGCCCGACATCGGTCATTACCCTCACACCGAGGCACCGGTGCAGGTGCTCAAGCATTACCTGGCGTTTCGCGAAGCCATCGTCGCACCGCGCAGACAAATGGCCTGTTCATGACGACACCCTGTGGGAGCAAGCCCGCTCCCACAGGATTGACGACAACCCCAAACCATGTGGCAGCGAGCCTGCTCGCGAAAGCGGTGCTTCTGCCAACAGGCAAATCGAATGGGCCGCTGCGGCTTGGGCCTGCATCATCCCCTCACCTTATCGTTCACCATTCACTTGCAACCGTGTTGATTGTGACCGGCCGACTTGTGCCGGACACTCGTGCCCATTGTCCTGTCCGCCTGCTGGAGTTCTGCCATGAGTGAGTCTGTGCGCTTCGAAGATAAAGTCGTGATCGTCACGGGAGCCGGCGGTGGCCTGGGACGCGCCCATGCGCTGCTGTTCGCCAGGCAAGGCGCGAAAGTGCTGGTCAACGACCTTGGCGGCTCGGCCCAAGGGGAAGGGGCCAACGCCTCGGCAGCAGACCGGGTGGTCGCCGAAATCCGCGAGGCGGGCGGCATCGCCGAGGCCAACCACGACTCGGTGACCGATGGCGACAAGCTGGTACAAAATGCCCTCGACGCGTTCGGTCGCGTCGATGTGGTGGTCAACAACGCCGGGATCCTGCGGGACAAGACGTTCCACAAAATGGACGACGCCGATTGGGACCTGGTCTACCGCGTCCACGTCGAGGGCGCCTACAAGGTGACCCGCGCCGCCTGGCCGCACCTGCGCGAGCAAAACTATGGGCGGGTGATCTTCACCGCTTCCACCTCCGGCATCTACGGCAACTTCGGCCAAGCCAACTACGGCATGGCCAAGCTTGGCCTTTATGGCCTGACGCGGACCCTGGCCATCGAAGGCCGTAAGAACAACATCCTGGTCAATGCCATCGCCCCCACCGGCGGCACCCGCATGACCGAAGGCCTGATCCCACCGCAGGTATTCGAACAACTCAAGCCCGAACTCGTCAGCCCGTTGGTGGTGTACCTGGCCAGTGAGAATTGCCAGGAAACCTCCGGCCTGTTCGAAGTGGGCGGCGGCTGGATGGGCAAGGTGCGCTGGGAACGCAGCCTGGGCGCGGGTTTCGATCCACGCAAAGGCTTTTCGCCCGAAGACGTCGCCGCCCATTGGCAGCAGATCTGCGATTTCCAGGATGCGGTACACCCGAATGACAACCTGGAAGCCTTGAAAGAAATGATGGCGAACCTGCAACGCCACGCCATTTAGGTTTCATTGCCCGGGCCGGTTGCCGTCAGTCGCGGTAACCGTGCTCATGGAAAGTATTTTTTCACTAGGGCCGCCAGGTTCGCGGCGGTCTCGATGTCCATCACTCCGTCATATCTGGCCGGACGAAAGTGCAACTGGAAAGCCCGCACCAGGCGCTGGAAGCCAGCACTTGTCGTGGCCGCCGAGGTGTCATAGCCATATTTTTTGAACAGTGCGAGCAATTGTTCGCGAAGCGGGATTCCGTTGGCTTGGTAAGCCTGCAAAAAAGTCTTTTGAGTAGTGTCATCGAACCAGGCGCCGATCCCCTTGAGATACAACGCGTGCCAAGGGAACATCGGACCAGGATCACTCTTTCGCCCGGCCGCAATGTCCGAATGCCCCACCACATTGATCGGGCTGATGTCCGGATAGCGCTTGAGTATGTTCAACGCCAGGTATTCGATCGCCTCGATTTGCTCGGGCGTATAAGGCGGGAAGGTGAACTGCCCCTGGTTATCCGTGGCGAGATTGACGATTTCAACGCCAATCGAGGTGTCGTTCAGGTTGCTGCGATTACCCCAACTGCTCACTCCTGCATGCCAGGCCCGCTGGGTTTCGTCCACCAGGTTGAAAATCTGCGGTTCCCTGAAACCTGTTTTCAAATAGGTGGGGTCGCTAAAGTCGGGAATCAGGTAATGGGCGCTGACCGATGGGCCTGTCAGTACATTGATGGACGACGCGAAGTTGCCGGCGGTGTAATGAAAGACTAAAAAGCGAACGCGGCTGTTATAGCCTTTTTTTGAGCGATAGCTTGTATTGTTTATTTGCATTCTCTGTAACTCACTGGTCAATAAATCGAAGCGAAATACTGCGATTGATTTCAGCGTAACAGTGGATTTTTTATGTGCGCGTAGTTGGATTCTGGCTTTGTTGTAGGAACGGGCGTTTTGATGAATGGGATTAAGTCTATTGGATGAGCGTTAAGATGCGTAAGGCGATGTCCAATAGCCGCTGCAAACTGTGCAGCGGCTATGCGGAATTTTAGAAGGTTTAGGGGTAAAGATTTTTTTGATGAGCCGCTGCGTGATGTCTAGTTGGATCAACTAGATTCAGTGTACCTCTTTTCCAGTACGAATTTCGGTGCTTTCCAGTTTGGCCCTTTGGCGCACAAACCTTTTTCACCACCAGTCAATATTCCCGCCTCGAACAGGTTTTTATAGGTTTTTTCAAGTTCGCCGTGTTGTATGAGCTCACGATTGTGGCGCCTGATCAGCATGTCCAACTGACGATGGGGCTTCAGTAACGCAAAGACAGTGACGATCTCTTCCAAAGGCTCGTTCTTAACTATTTGCTCGACAGTGCTCATTGCGACATCTCCTTCAAAAACTTCTGATAATCTCTTTCGTCCTGTAGGTCTGCTTTTGCTAAGGCCTCCGGAGTATAAAGTAGTGATTCGTGATCGCGGACTTTAAAGTCTTCGAGCGTTGCGGTATGGGCATTGTTCCAAACTGGCGAGCCTGGCTCGGGCGAAAAGTCATCAGCCAACCCAAGGGATCGAAATCTTTCGAGTTCTCTCATTTCATGAGTGTAGTACCGTCGATCTGTATCGGTGATATCGATATTGCCACTCAGAATGTTTTCAAGCCGTTTGACCATCACGTCATTCGCATCGGATTGATTAAGCCGTGAGATATGTAGTTTTACCGCTTCCAAACCTTGTTGAGTGACGGTCGCGGTCCCCCAATCCAATTCCAGAATAGGCCCACCGGCCTGCTCTGGATTGAAATCACGTCCACTGTGCTCACCTTTGGCAGTGGCGCCCTCATAAGGGCTGTTAATGACGGTATAGATCGGTGGAATGCCCGACTCGGGCGGGAACACCGTAACGAAGCCGCCAAAACTGTAGAGATCAAACTCCGGGTGCGTATCGATTCGTCCAGCGACCGCCTCCGGGGTTGCGCCGGTGTAAGGGACCGTGTTCGGCACGCTGGCGGGCAGCGATGTAGACGCGCCATTCGGCTTCACTATGGGCGTCCAGATAATATTGCTAGACGCGGCGTCCGGACTTATGGAACGGTAAAAATTACCCAGTGAATCAAGCGTGGCGAACTGTACGTATGCTTTGGATAACGTCGGCGCACTGTGAGTGGTCGTTACGACATACTCTGTTTTGTTGCCCATTGTTCTGGAACCAATGGCGAGAGGCAGGTTGATCTCACCCTGGGCTGCTGCGATGGCGTGCAAATTGTCGGATTTGTCCGGTATGAGCTCCGAAAGCGGGACGCTCAAGGCGTAGAGGTCACCGTTGCCCAGTTCGGACGAATAAAACAGTGCCGCAAACCCTGCCAAAGCTGGCGCGGCTACTACGGAGGCCGACTCGACAACCATGGTGATCGCGGTTCGTAGCGCAGCCTGGATGGCTAGGGTCGTTGCCGGGCTTGTGGCTAAGGTGCTGCCAGCGATGGCGAATACCGGACCGGCGCCGGCTGCCGCGCCCAGCATGGGGAATGAGCGACCAGACAGGGCTTGGCGCAGGGCTTGTACCTCGGCCGTGCGTCGGATTTCGGCTTCGGTTGCCTTGCGTGTCTCCTCCGCAGCCAGGCGTTTGGCTTCAGCTTGGGCTTTTGCCTGAGCTGCGGCTTTCGCAGCCGCTGCCAGGCGCTGTGCCTCTGCTGCCAGCCGTGTTTGTTCTTCGGCCAGGCGTTTAGCCTCTGCCGCCAGCCGTGTTTGTTCTTCGGCCAGACGTCGCGCCTCTGCCGCCAGCCGCGCTCGTTCTTCAGCTGCGCGTTTAGTCTCGGCTTCGGCTGCCTTGCGTGCTCTCTCGGCGGCCGCACGTTTGGCTTCGGCCTGGGCCTTTGCTTGGGCAGTGGCTTTTGCCGCGGCCGCCGCTTTTGCCTTGGCGTTGTCAATGGCTTTGTTCTGTGTGGCTAAGCGAATATCCAACAGCTTTATCTGCTCAGCCAAGAACTTTGCCTGGTAAGCTGCTGCGTAAGAGACATTCTATTCAGCTATTGCTTTGTAATAACCCCTTTACCCGCCGCGACGACCGTGGAGTTCGAAACCTCCATAGGAAGGGTGTCGGGCTTTGTGGGTAAGTGGATCGTAGCCATAATAAAGATTGGCAATTTTTATTTGTTGTTGATGATCTGTCCTTGCTTTGGATAGTTGCAGCTTAAGTGCGCGTAACTCAATGTCGAGAGCGTCGATTTTAAGTGGTGTCGTGCCCCGAACCGCTAATCTTGCTTTTACGAGCTCGGCTTCGATTATATAAGTGATGTTTTTAATGTTTTTTTTAAAGCATTCTTCAACAGATTCATTGCTGTCATTCAGCCACTCAAAAGCATAATAAACTGCGTCATAGGCGCGATCGGCGTGGTCGGGACCTGACACTCCCCTGGCGCTAAATCCGAATCCAGAAGATGACGAAGGTGTACGGGGTATGCCTCTATTTACGAGAATATTTTTCTCTTGCTGCATATCGAATCCCTTTCGATTGACGTGGTGATATCGTCATGTATTCAGTATTTGCCATCATTCATGACTACTTATGTCAGTCGCCATCCAGGCAACGAAGAAGACTATAAATTCGATCACATAAGCCGGACAGGTGAGAGATTCCTAGGGTGTTGTAGGAATCGAGAAATTTCACCTGAGAAATAACCCCACATAAAAAAGGCCGCTGCAAAAAGCAGCGGCCTAAACATGACGTTGCAAAGGAGCTACAAATCAACGTCGGTCAACACGGGATGATGGATCGATGCGCCAATCCATCCGAAGGACGGTGCGCCAGGCGTGAGGGATGCCGTGGCGGCTTGGGCTTGCAGGCCCGTTGCCCTGAAAGCCCCGCCAGCATAAGGATCGAGTGCTTCGGGAAACAGCCTGGATTCGGACATGCACCGTTACGGGGGCCGCAACAGTCGCGAGGGCTGTGATGAATATGCGCGCGGCTGATAACCCATCATCCAGTCCGTCGATGCTCGACGCAGAGGCCCGCCCCGCATGGGCAGTAATCCTTTTTAGGTACAACGCGAATACCTCCTTGGTGCGCTTATCGCCCATGGCGTGCGGCAGTAGGGTGAAGCCTCTGTCACTCACCGGGGAAGACGCATGACAACAATAACAATGCGCGCCATCTTCAATCCGCAGGCGCTGGCCGTTGCGGTGGCCATGGGTTGCTGTGCCCAGGCGCAGGCCGTTTCATTCAACATTGGCGAGATCGAGGGTCAGTTCGACTCTTCGCTGTCCGTGGGCGCGAGCTGGGGCATGCGCGATGCAGACAAGGATTTCATCGGCACGGTCAACGGCGGTCGGGGCCAATCCTCCACGGGTGATGATGGACGGCTGAATTTCAAGAAAGGCGAGACCTTTTCCAAAATCTTCAAAGGCCTGCACGACCTCGAACTCAAGTACGGTGATACCGGCGTGTTTGTGCGCGGCAAGTACTGGTATGACTTCGAACTCAAGGACGAAAGCCGTCCGTTCAAGGACATCAGCGACAGCAATCGCAAGGAAGGCGCCAAGTCCTCAGGGGCGCAGATTCTTGATGCCTTCGTCTATCACAACTATTCCATCGCCGATTTGCCGGGCACGGTGCGCGCCGGCAAGCAGGTGGTCAGTTGGGGGGAAAGTACCTTCATCGGCAACTCCATCAACAGCATCAACCCGGTGGACGTGTCCGCGTTCCGTCGCCCCGGTGCGGAGATCAAGGAAGGCCTGATCCCGGTGAACATGCTGTTCGCGTCCCAGGGTCTGACCGACAAGCTCACCATCGAAGGTTTCTACCAGTTGGAGTGGGACCAGACGGTTGTGGATAACTGTGGCACGTTCTTCGGCAACGATGTGGTGGCCGATGGTTGCACCAGTGGCTACACCGTGGGCAGCCCGGCGATTGCGCCGTTCGTGCCCTTGACCGAGGCATTCGGCCAGGGCATCCAGGTGTCCAGCGAAGGGGTGATCATCCCCCGCGGCGGTGACCGCGACGCCCGCGACTCGGGCCAGTGGGGCACGGCGTTGCGCTGGCTCGGCGATGACACTGAGTACGGCCTGTACTTCATGAATTACCACAGCCGCACGCCTACCGTCGGGACCACCACGGCGGGGTTCTCGACGTTGTCGGCGTTGCCGGGAATGGTCGCGATTGCCGAGGGCCTGGCCCCCGGCAGCGGTGCGGGCCTGGCGCAAAGCGTCATGCTGGGACGCGGCCAGTATTACCTTGAATACCCCGAAGACATTCGCCTGTACGGTGCCAGTTTCGCCACCACGCTGCCCACCGGCACCGCATGGACCGGGGAAATCAGTTATCGCCCCAATGCGCCGGTACAGCTCAACACCAACGACTTGACCCTGGCGCTGCTCAACCCGATTGCCGGTGGCGCGGCTTCACCCATCGCGACCTCGGCCGGGGCGGACAACACCGGCTACCGGCGCAAGGAAATCACCCAGGTCCAGAGCACCCTGACGCATTTTGTCGATCAGGTACTGGGCGCCGAACGCTTGACGCTGGTGGGTGAGGCGGCGGTGGTGCACGTCGGCGGGCTGGAGTCCAAGGACAAACTGCGTTACGGCCGCGATTCGGTCTATGGCCAATACGGGTTCAATGGCGCCACCGATGGCTTCGTTACCTCGACTTCCTGGGGGTATCGCGCCCGGGCGATTCTCGACTACGCGAACGTGATCGGTGGCGTGAACTTCAAGCCCAACGTTTCCTGGTCTCATGATGTGGCCGGCTACGGTCCCAACGGCTTGTTCAACGAAGGCGCCAAGGCTATCAGCGTCGGTGTCGATGCCGACTACCGCAACACCTACACCGCCAGCCTGAGCTACACCGACTTTTTTGGCGGCGATTACAACGTTCTCGAAGACCGCGACTTCCTCGCGTTGAGCTTCGGCGTGAACTTCTGATCTGGCTGACAAGGAAAACCCAATGCGCAAGATGATCCTGCAATGCGGTGCCCTGGCCTTGAGCCTGCTGGCCGTGAACGTGATGGCGGCGGTTTCGCCGGAGGAAGCGAACAAACTGGGCACCAGCCTTACGCCATTGGGCGCGGAAAAAGCCGGCAATGCCGATGGTTCGATTCCGGCCTGGACCGGCGGCATCCCGAAAAACGCCGGCGCCGTGGACAGCAAGGGCTTTTTGGCCGACCCGTTCGCCAACGAAAAACCGCTGTTCACCATCACCGCCGCCACCGTGGACAAGTACAAGGACAAGCTGTCCGAAGGTCAGGTCGCGATGTTCAAGCGCTACCCGCAAACCTACAAGATCCCGGTCTATCCGACCCACCGCAGCGTGGGCCTGCCGCCGGAAATCTACGAGTCGGCCAAGCGTAGCGCCCTCAACGTGAACGCGATCAACGACGGCAATGGCCTGGCCAATTTCACCGGTAACCGCTACTACGCGTTCCCGATTCCCAAGAGCGGCGTGGAAGTGCTGTGGAATCACGTCACCCGCTATCATGGTGGCAATCTGCGACGTATCATCATCCAGGCCACCCCGCAGACCAATGGCAGCTTCACGCCGATCCGTTTCGAAGAAGAAATCGCCGTGCCGTTCCTGATCAAGGATGTCAACCCGGAAAAGGCCAGCAACGTGCTGACGTATTTCAAGCAGTCGGTCACCGCCCCGGCGCGCCTGGCCGGCAACGTGCTGTTGGTGCATGAAACCCTCGATCAGGTGAAGGAGCCGCGCCTGGCCTGGATCTACAACGCCGGCCAGCGCCGCGTGCGCCGCGCCCCGCAAGTGGCGTACGACGGCCCGGGCACCGCCGCCGACGGGTTGCGCACCTCCGACAACTTCGACCTGTTTTCCGGTGCGCCGGACCGCTACGACTGGAAGTTGATCGGCAAGAAGGAAATGTACATCCCGTACAACAGCTACAAGCTCGATTCGCCAAGCCTCAAGTACGACGATGTGATCAAGGCCGGCCACATCAATCAGGACCTGACTCGCTATGAATTGCACCGGGTCTGGGAAGTGGTCGGCACGGTCAAGCCGAGCGAGCGGCACATCTATGCCAAGCGCCACATGTACTTCGACGAGGACAGCTGGCAGGCGGCGCTGGTGGATCATTACGACGGTCGCGGCCAACTGTGGCGGGTGGCCGAAGGTCATGCCCAGTTCTACTACGACCATCAGAACCCGGGCTACACCCTTGAGGCGCTCTACGACATCATTGCCGGCCGCTACATCGCGCTGGGCATGAAGAACGAAGAGAAACACAGCTACGAGTACGGCTTCGAAGCCAGGGCCGCCGACTACACACCGGCAGCGCTGCGTTCGACTGGGGTTCGATAGTGAGGCCCCCCAGCGAGGGCGCTTGGCCCTGCTGGGATGTAGGAACTGTGTAGGAGCTGTGTAGGAGCTGTCGAGTGCAACGAGGCTGCGATCTTTCCAAAGACACTTGCATCTAAAGCGAAAGATCAAAAGTTCAAAAGATCGCAGCCTCCGGCAGCTCCTACGGCCAGCGGAAGCAAGCTCTGGCTTGAGATTTGTTGACGACCGGCAGCGCTCCTGCCGGTCGTTTTTTATGGGCGCCAATCAGCGCGCTGAATACTTCTCCAAAGCTTGGCGACACAGGACTAGGGTGGTGAGATAACAATAAACAGGAACTTCACTCATGACCGCCATGACGCCGTGTCCGGACCGCCCAGGGTTGCTGCCTCGCCTGTCCTCGACGCACGTGCCGCGACGGTCCCTGAGCGAGCCGCTGCTGACTTGCGACGCGCGGGTAAAACTGCTCTGTGCGCCAGCGGGCGGCGGCAAGAGTGCGTTGTTCGCCGAGTGCTTCCTGCAGGCGCCCGACGGGTGTCAGCTGCATTGGGTGCCACTGGGGGGCGCGGCGCTGAGCGCGGTGCAAATGTGTGAGCGCCTGGCCCAGACCCTCGGGCTGCCGATGTTGGATGAAGCGGGACTGCTGGCCCACCTAGCGCGTTTGCAGACACCCACTTGGTTGTTCCTGGATGATTACTGCCGGGTGCCAAATCCCGAACTGGACCAATTGCTAGACCGTCTGTTGAACACCAGCAGTCCGGCGTTGCACCTGTGGCTCAACGGCCGTCGCCGTCCCCATTGCAACTGGCCGCGGCTGTTGCTCGATGACGAGCTGCACGAGTTCGATGCGCAGGCGTTGTTCTTCACCTGCGACGATGTCCTGCCATTGCTGCGTCATCTGCCCGCCCCGCAGGCCGCCCGTACTGCCCGCGAGGTGATTCAGCGCAGTGGCGGCTGGTGTGCCGGGGTGCGCATCACGCTGCTTGAGCGTTGCGAATGGGCGCGCAGTCATGTAACGCCGGGACGGCCGGGGACCCTGGTCGACTACCTGGAGTACGAACTGTTCAGTACGCTGACCCCGGACCTGGCGCAGGCCTGGCGTGTGCTGGCGCATCTGCCGCGCTTCAATGCCCGGTTGTGCGAGCACCTGTTCGGCGACACCGTGGGCGCGCAGTGTTTGCCCTTGTTGGTGGAACTGGGATGTTTCATCGAACCATGGGAGCAGACGTCGGACTGGTTGCAAATCTTCCCGGCCCTGGCCCGGCTGGTACGTGAAGAACCCTGGCCGCAGGGGCGCTCCTGGCATCGGCGAGCCTGCCAGTGGTTCGCCGCCGAGCAGGACTGGCAGATGGCATTCGAGCAAGCCATGTTGGCTGAAGAGTTTGAGAACGCCGTCAGCTTTTTGCAGCACCTGAACTTCGAGCACGTATTGCAGCGCAACAACGTGGTGCTGTTGCTGAAGCTGCATGACCAACAAGGTGAAGCGTTGATGTTCGGCACGCCGCAATCGGTCGGGTTGGTGACTGCGGCCCTGCTGTTCGCCGGGCGCTTCGATCAGGCTTCGGCGTGCATCGAACAATTGGCCAGGTTTGTGCCGCAACCTCAGGCTTGCCGGCAGCGCCAGGTGTTGGCGCGCTGGCTGGTCTTGCGGGGGTGGCTGTTGCACCTCTCGGGCGATGGCGAGCCGGCACGCGAGCATTTCCTCCAGGCCCAGGCCAGCCTGGAACCAGAAGCCTGGGCCTTACGACTGCTGTGCCTGTCAGGGCTGACGCAGCAAGCGTTGCTCAAGGGGGAACTGGCTTGCGCCCACTGGATCAACCGGCAGGCGTTATGCCTGGCGCGGGCCCATGGCTCGCTGGTGTTTGAAGGGCTGCTGGAGTTGGATCACGCCCAAGTACTGGAGCAGCGTGGGGCTCCCCATCGGGCCGATCATCTGTTGAGCGCAGTCCAGGCATTGCTCGATCAGCCAGGCCAGGTTTTTTCGGCGTTGTCGGGACGTATTGCCCTGCGGCGTGGGCGCCTGGCATTGCGCATGGGGTTTGACGAGTTGGCCACTGAGCAGTTTCAAACCGGCCTGGAAAGCGGCCTGCTTAGCCAGGACAAGCAAGTGCTCTATGGCTTTCTCGGTAAAGCGACCCTGGCCGCCAATCAAGGCGACTACGGTGAGGCGTTCATGCAACTGCGCGATGCCGAGCGGATCATGCAGCAGCGGCACATCCCTGACACGGTGTACCGCGGTGTGTTGCTGCAAACCAGCTGTCAGTTCTGGTTGCAGCAAGGGCGCCCGGAGCTGGCCCATGAAGCCCTGAGCCGCGTGTTGCGGCATTTTCGCGGGCCGCAGGCCAAGCACGCGCCGCCTGCGACACTGGAGTTGATTCCGCGCCTGGAATATTTGCTGGTGCTGGCCGAGGTCTACCTGCATCTGGAGCGGGACCCGCGGGCTCGCCTGGAGGCAATGATCGCTCAGGCGCAGCAGTTGGAAATGCATGGGCTGGAAACCGAATTGCAGCTGGCGCGGGTTGAAGTGATCTGGTTGTCCCGCGATCGTTGCCAGGTTCACACGCTCCTGCAAGAGGGGCTCAAGCGAGTTGCCTGTTATCGGGCGCAGCAGGCATTGCGTGAGTTGCGTTTGCGCCAACCTGAGCTGTTGCGGGGGACGCAATCGGTCGAGCCCATCGAACCGTCGGCGGCTGGCGCCGAAGAGACCTTGCTCAGTCACCGGGAACTTGAAGTGCTGGAGTTGATTGCACAAGGTCATTCAAACCAACAAATTGCCGAACAGTTGTTCATATCGTTGCACACCGTAAAAACCCATGCGCGTCGTATACATAGCAAGTTGGGGGTGCAACGGCGTACTCAAGCGGTCGCGAAGGCAAAAGTCATGGGGATGATGAGCTAGGTTGAAAATAACAGGTGGTCATCTTTACGCGTTCTTACATTTGTCTTTTTACTATGATGGGGTTGGCTGATGTATAACTGAGTCGACGGTTCGAACAGGAAGTTCGACCATGACATGACAAGGATGTTTATGAATACTCAGTTATTTTCTTCTTACTCTGAAAAACTGCTCGCATTGAAGAATACTCGCGTGGATTTTGCCGTGCAGGTGCTGTTGGGACGTTATCTGGAAGCACTGGGCGTCAGCCCGTCCAGCACTTACCTGAATACATTGGCCGCTTTTCCGAATCCTGAAGTGGGGTCGTCCGAAACCCTGTTCGATGAGGCGCTGGCCTGGGTTGAAAAACAACAGATGCCCCACTATACGCAAGGCGTCAGTAACATTTTCAGCAAGCGTTATTCCTTTGCCACGCAAGACCGTATCAAGGCGCTAAGTTTAATAACGTTTGAAAAAATCGTAGGGAACATTGTCACCAGCCTGACCGAAAAACCTTCAATGGATTTATCCTGGCGTTCCATCATGCCATTGTCCGCTGAGGACGTTCATGGCGCATTGAAAGTGCATTTGCTCGAGGTCAATCTGGATACAGTCTACGTCACGGGTTTTGTAACCTATGACACCGGCGAGCGAGTGGTGTCTTCTTCTGAGTCGCTGGTCGACTATTTACTGGGCCATCTCAGCAATAATGAAATTCCCTATCACTGCCAAGGCGATCACCAGGGTATTTATAGGGTTGCCTTCAGCGGCGAAGATCGTCATCTCCATCCGCTGCTCGCCCCCGCTCACCTCAATGATTTACTGATCAAAATTGTCCCGGACTTCCTGGGCTGATCCTGGACCCGCTGCATACCCCATCCGCCAACTCACGGCCCGGGTCGCTGCCAATAGGCGTTGCGCCGCCGGGCCGTTTTCGTCGGCGTGGAACAGCGAGGTCGGACCGACGATGGTCATCACCGCTTTCACCTCGCCGACGGCATTGAATACCGGGGCGGACAAGGCATCCACGCCCGGCATCAGCAAGCCATGCACATGGTGCAGGCCGCGACGGCGAATCTGTTCGCACAACGCGGCATAAGCGCGATCGTCGGCGAGGGCGTGGTGCTCGGTGCCTTGCACTTCCTGCTCGCGCAAGCCGATGGTCTCGCGCTCTGGCAGATAAGCGCTGAACACCAGCCCCGTGGACGAACTGAGCAGTGGCAATACCGAGCCCAGTTGCGTCACCACGGTCACGGCCCGCACGGCGGGTTCGATGCGTACCACGGTCGCGCCATGGTTGCCCCACACCGCCAGGAAGCAGGTTTCGTTCAAGTCGTCGCGCAATTCGGCCAGGGGCAGGGCGGCCACTTGCAGCACGTCCATGCCGTTGAGCGCTGCCAGGCCTACGCGTAGGGCCTCGCGGCCCAGGCCGTAGTGGTTGGTGGCGGCGTTCTGCTCGGCGAACCCGCTGGCGATCAACGCCTGCAGATACCGATGAACCTTGCTCGCCGGCATTTGCACGTGTTCGGCCAGCCGCGACAGCGACGTGGAGGGCGACAACTCGGCCAGGGCCTTGAGGATGTCGGTGCCGACTTCGGCCGAGCGGACTTTCTGTTTACCGTTGCTGAGCGGGGTTTCCATGGAGGCGCTGGGTCCAGAGGCGAATGGGCGTCTTTATAGCTTGACGGTCGCCGTCGAGCAAATTACGTTATGCGTAATCAAATTACGATAAAAATAACCCGGTGCGCCTCAACCACTCAGGTGAGTGGCGGGCCGCATTCCAGGAGGCTCCATGAACCTCGATTCCACAGCGTCGGGCCTGGCTTACCAATCAGGCTTTGGCAACGAATTTGCCAGCGAGGCATTGCCCGGCGCCTTGCCCGTCGGCCAGAACTCGCCGCAGAAAGCCCCGTACGGTCTTTATGCCGAGTTGTTCTCCGGCACGGCGTTCACCATGGCTCGCAGCGAAGCGCGGCGTACCTGGATGTATCGAATCCGGCCGTCGGCCAATCACCCGGCCTTCACCAAGCTCGAACGGCAATTGGCGGGCGGCCCATTGGGCCAAGTCACGCCCAATCGCCTGCGTTGGAACCCGCTGGAGATCCCCGCCGCCCCCACTGATTTCATCGACGGACTGGTGTGCATGGCGGCCAATGCTGGTGCGGACAAACCGGCCGGCATCAGCCTTTATCAGTACCGGGCCAACCGCTCCATGGAGCGGGTGTTTTTCAATGCCGACGGTGAGTGGCTGATCGTGCCGCAACTGGGACGGCTGCGGATCGCCACCGAGCTGGGCGTGCTGGAACTGGCACCGCTGGAAATCGTCGTGCTGCCCCGGGGCCTGAAATTTCGCATTGAACTGCTCGACCCGCAGGCCCGTGGTTACCTCGCCGAAAACCATGGCGCGCCGTTGCGCCTGCCGGACCTCGGGCCAATCGGCAGCAATGGCCTGGCGAACCCGCGGGACTTCCTGACGCCGGTCGCCCATTACGAGAACCTCGCGCAACCGACCACGCTGGTGCAAAAATTCCTCGGTGAGTTGTGGGGATGCGAGCTGGATCATTCGCCCCTCGACGTGGTGGCCTGGCACGGCAACAACGTGCCGTATAAATATGATCTGCGCCGTTTCAACACCATTGGCACGGTCAGCTTCGATCACCCGGACCCGTCGATTTTCACCGTGTTGACCTCGCCCACCAGCGTCCACGGCCTGGCCAACCTCGATTTCGTGATTTTCCCGCCTCGCTGGATGGTGGCGCAGAATACCTTCCGTCCACCGTGGTTCCACCGCAACCTGATGAACGAATTCATGGGCCTGATCCAAGGCGCCTACGATGCCAAGGCCGAAGGTTTCCTGCCGGGCGGCGTGTCCTTGCACAACTGCATGAGTGCCCATGGCCCGGACGGCGAAACCTGTACCAAGGCGATCAACGCCAATCTTCAGCCGGCGAAAATCGACAACACCATGGCGTTCATGTTCGAGACCAGCCAGGTGCTGCGTCCAAGCCGTTTCGCCCTGGATTGCCCGCAACTGCAAACCGACTACGATGCATGTTGGGCCTCGCTGCCTGTCACGTTCGACCCGACCCGGAGATAACCCATGACTCAACTTTCCCCTGCCCGTAGCTGGGTCGCCAGTGCCAATGGCCATGCGGACTTCCCGTTGCAGAACCTGCCATTGGGCATCTTCAGTGTCGATGGCGGTGCCCTGCGCAGTGGCGTGGCGATTGGCGAGCGGATTTTCGATCTGCAGGCGGCGCTGCACGCGGGCTTGTTTGACGGCGCGGCACGCCAAGCTGTCGAGGCCATGGCCGACGGTCAGTTGAATGGCTTTTTCGACCTGGGCCGCGGCGCCCGGGTTGCCCTGCGTGAACGACTGCTGGAACTGCTGCGCGAGGACAGCCCCCTGCGCTGCAAGGTCGAAGCCCAGGGCGCGAAACTGTTGCTCCTCGCTGCCGACTGCCAAATGCACCTGCCGGCCAGGATCAACGACTACACCGACTTCTACGTCGGTATCGAGCACGCGCAGAATGTCGGCAAGCTGTTCCGTCCGGACAATCCGTTGCTGCCCAACTACAAATACGTCCCCATCGGTTACCACGGCCGCGCCTCGACCATTCGCCCGTCCGGCACCGACGTACGCCGTCCCAAGGGCCAGACTTTGCCAGCCGGTCAGACCGAGCCGACCTTTGGCCCGTGTGCGCGACTGGACTATGAGCTGGAGCTGGGCATCTGGATCGGCAAGGGCAATGCCCTGGGTGAACCGATCCCCATCGGCGATGCCGCCGAGCACATTGGCGGGTTCTGCCTGCTCAACGACTGGTCTGCCCGGGATATCCAGGCGTGGGAATACCAGCCCTTGGGGCCATTTCTGTCGAAGAGTTTCCTGACCAGTGTTTCGCCGTGGGTGGTGACGGCTGAAGCCCTGGAGCCGTTCCGTCGCCCGCAACCGGCGCGCCCGCAAGGCGATCCGCAACCGCTGCCGTATCTGCTGGACAAGCGTGACCAGGCCGGCGGTGCCTTCGACATCGAACTGGAAGTCCTGTTGCTGACCGAGGCCATGAGCGAGCAAAACCTACCGGCCCTGCGCCTGACCCTGAGCAACACCCAATACATGTACTGGACCGTGGCGCAGATGGTTGCGCACCACAGCGTCAACGGTTGCCTGTTGCAGGCCGGCGACCTGTTCGGCTCGGGCACCTTGTCGGGCCCTGAAAACCATCAATTCGGCAGCCTGCTGGAAATCACCGACGGCGGTAAAAAACCGATCGAACTGGCGTCTGGCGAAGTGCGTCGATTCCTCGAGGACGGTGACGAAATCATCTTGCGGGCCCGTTGCCGCCGCGAGGGTTCGGCGTCCATCGGCTTCGGCGAGTGCCGGGGCAAGATCCTGCCGGCGCGTTGAGGGGCAGGGCATGGAACTCTATACCTACTATCGCTCCACCTCGTCCTATCGGGTGCGTATTGCGCTGGCGCTCAAAGGCCTGGATTACCAGGCGCTGCCAGTCAACCTGATCGCACCGGCGGGGGGCGAGCATCGCCAACCCTCCTACCAGGCGATCAATCCCCAGGGCCGGGTGCCAGCGTTGCGCACTGATGAGGGTGCGTTGTTGGTGCAATCGCCCGCCATCATCGAATACCTGGAGGAGCGCTATCCCCAGGTGCCGCTGCTCAGCGAAGACCTGGCGGTGCGCGCCCATGAGCGTGGCGTCGCCGCGCTGATCGGTTGCGATATTCACCCCCTGCACAACGTCAGCGTGCTCAACAAACTGCGGCAGTGGGGCCACGATGAAACGCAGGTGACGGAGTGGATCGGGCATTGGATCAGCCAGGGATTGGCAGCGGTGGAGCAGTTGATTGGCGACGACGGCTATTGCTTCGGTGCAGTGCCGGGGCTGGCGGACGTGTACCTGATTCCGCAGGTGTACGCCGCCGAGCGATTCAATATTTCGTTGCTGGCGTATCCGCGGGTCCGTCGCGTGGCGGCATTGGCGGCTGGGCAGGCGGCGTTCCAGCAGGCGCACCCGGCGAATCAGCCGGATACTCCATAAGGGCGGGTCTCTTATCCCTGTGGGGAGCCTGCTCACGATCGCAATGGGGCAGGCACAATGATGGTGAGGCTTGCCTCATCGCGAGCAAGCTCGCCATGGCGATTCAATCGTCGACAAAAATGTGCAGCCTCACGACCGCTCAATGCACAATTGAATTCGGCGGCAAATGCCCCAGCCGCTCCGTCAGCCGGATCCGTTGGATCGGATCGTCGCTGAGCATCAGGGCATGCTCCAGGTCGAAGCGTTCGGCGTTGGGGCAATCGAGTCGCTGATACAGGCTGGCGCGGGCCAGGTAGTCGGCAGCGCTGGCGTTACCCAGTTCCAGCACCCGTTCGGCGTCGATCAGGGCTGCGATATAATCGTCGTTCGCCAGATGCAGTTGACGCAGGTTGCGTGACAGACGCTGCAGCATCTGCATCGGTTCGGTGTTGAGCAGGTGCTCAGCCTTGAGCGGTATGTTCGCGCCGTATTGGCGCTGTAGCAGGTCCCGGCAGTCATTGGGGTACAACCGGCGGCCGCCGCACGGATCGAGCAGGTGATCGGCGCCGGGTACCTTCAACAGGAAATGCCCGGGGAAATTGACACCGACCATCGGAATTTCCAAGCCTCGGGCCAGTTCCAGGGCAATCAGCCCGAGGGCCAGGGGCTGCCCGCGTTTGCGTGCCAGGACTTTGTCCAACAACGCCGCACGTGGCCGCAGAGGCGTGAAGTCGTCCTGGGCGAAGCCCAAGTCATTGAGCCGTCGCAGCAAGGGTTGGCCCAGTTCGCTGACAGGCAGCATCGGCAGGCCATGGCTGACTCGCTGTTGCAGCTCCTTGAAATCCTTCAGCAAGGCCGGGACGTCGACGTCGCGATCATGTTCGGCAGCGATCCACAGCGCCGCTTCGAACAGCGCCGGTGGTGAGCGGTGCAGACAATCAAAAAAGGCTTGGCGCGGTTTCATCAAACTCTCCGGGCTATGCTCCCGTTTTAGCCCTGCCATGGATTTTCGTCCAGTCTCGGACTGAGGCTGTAACAGGTTATGCCGAAAAAGACTGACCACCCCGGTCACTTATTCCTGCGTGCTCCAGCAAATTTCGACTGCGCGCCTATACTGGCGAAACAAACAAAAGTGATTCGGGAGCCTTTCGATGTTTGCTCTCATGCAAAGCTCCCGCCTTGAATCGCTGCACCTAAGCGTAGACCCGGCAACCGGGTTGAAGGCGGTGATTGCCATTCATTGCAGTCGTCCGGGGCCTGCCCTGGGGGGCTGTCGTTATCTTGCCTACCCCGACGACGAAAGTGCCGTGGTCGATGCTGTGCGCCTGGCCCAAGGCATGAGCTACAAGGCGGCGCTGGCGGGTTTGCCCGTGGGTGGCGGGGTGGCGGTGATCATGCGCCCGGCCCATGTCGAGAGTCGGGCTGCGTTGTTCGAAGCCTTTGGTCGCTGTATCGAGCAGTTGGACGGTCGCTATATCACGGCCATCGACAGCGGCACGTCAGTGGCCGACATGGATTGCATCGCCCAGCAGACTCGCCATGTCACCAGCACCACCGCCTCGGGAGACCCCGCGCCCCACGCAGCAATGGGGGTCTTTGCCGGCATCCGTGCCACCGCCATGGCCCGCCTTGGCAGCGATAACCTCGAAAGCCTGCGGGTGGCGATCCAGGGCCTGGGCAATGTCGGTTATGCCCTGGCCGAACAACTGCACGCGGCGGGTGCCGAGTTGCTGGTCAGCGACATCGACTCTGGCAAGGTGCAATTGGCCATGGAGCAACTGGGCGCCCACCCGATCGCCAACGACGCGTTGCTCAGCACCCCCTGCGACATCCTTGCTCCTTGCGGGCTGGGTGGGGTACTCAACAGCCAAAGCGTGGCGCAACTGCGCTGCTCGGCCGTTGCTGGCTCGGCCCATAATCAGTTGAGCAATCTGCAGGTGGCCGATCAGTTGGAAAGGCGTGGAATTCTCTATGCGCCGGACTATGTGATCAACTCTGGTGGCCTGATCTACGTTGCGCTGAAGCATCGCGGCGAAGAACTGTCGACGATCACCGCGCATTTGTCGAAGATCGGTGCCCGGCTCACGGAAGTTTTCGCCCACGCCCAGGCGGAGAAGCGCTCACCGGCCCGGGTGGCAGATGAGCTGGCGGAGCGTTTGTTGTACCGCTGAAAATCAAACAGTGCCCAAAGCTTGCCCCTGCCGGGCTGCGCAGAAGCTGTGTAGGAGCTGTCGAGTGCAACGAGGCTGCGATCTTTCCCCTGACGCTTGAGTCTCAAGCGAAAGATCGAAAGATCAAAAGATCAAAAGATCAAAAGATCGCAGCCTTCACCAGCTCCTACAGTGTGCCGCTGCCTACCTCAACAGGTACACCGGAAAGCATTCGCACAAATGCATCACTCGGCGCCGGGTGTTGTCCAGGCGTGCTGCGTTGTCCGGCTGTTCCAGCAGGTCGGCGATCAAGTTCGCCACTTCGGCACATTCCGCTTCGCCAAAGCCGCGTGTGGTCAGTGCTGGCGTGCCGATGCGAATGCCGCTGGTGATGGCCGGTTTTTGCGGATCATTGGGGATCGCGTTTTTGTTCAAGGTGATATGGGCACTTTCCAGCAGCGCTTCGGCGTCTTTGCCGGTGATGTTCATCGAGCGCAGATCGAGCAGGAACATGTGGCAGTCGGTACCGCCGGACACCACCCGCAAGCCGCGTCGGGTCAGGACGTCGGCCATGACGCGGGCGTTGTCGATCACCCGCTGCTGGTAATGCTTGAACCCATCGCCCAAGGCTTCGTTGAACGCCACGGCCTTGGCGGCGATGACGTGCATCAGCGGGCCGCCCTGGTACACCGGGAAAATCGTCTTGTCGAGCAGGGCGCCATATTGCGCCTTGGCCAGGATCAGACCGCCGCGCGGGCCGCGCAAGGTCTTGTGGGTGGTGGAGGTGATGAAGTCGGCAATCCCCACCGGCGACGGGTACACGCCGGCAGCGATCAGCCCGGCGTAGTGCGCCATGTCCACCATCAGGTAGGCGCCGATTTCATCGCAGATTGTGCGAAAGCGCTGGAAGTCGATGGTCCGCGAATAGGCCGAGGCCCCGGCGATGATCATCTTTGGCCGGTGTTCTCTGGCCAGGGCTTCCATTTCTTCGTAATCGAGGGTTTCGGTTTCTGTGTCCAGGCCATAGGAGAATGCCCGGTAGATCTTGCCGGAAAAGTTCACCGAGGCGCCGTGGGTCAGGTGGCCGCCATGGGCCAGGGACATGCCCAGGATGGTGTCGCCGGGTTCAAGTACTGCCAGGAAAACCGCCTGGTTGGCCTGGGAGCCGGAGTGCGGCTGCACGTTGACGTATTCGCAGTTGAACAGCTTGCGAGCGCGTTCGATGGCCAGGTTCTCGATTTCATCAACGACCTTGCAGCCGCCATAGTAACGCTTGCCCGGATAGCCTTCGGCGTATTTGTTGGTGAGCACGGAACCCTGGGCCTGGAGCACTTCTTCGCTGACATAGTTTTCCGAAGCGATCAGCTCCAGGTGGGTTTCCTGGCGGTTGCGCTCGCGGTCGATCAGGCGGGCAATGGTGGGGTCGAAATTTTGCAGGCTCATGGTGTGATTCCTTAGATAAGCGCCTCGGCCAGCGGCGCAGTCACGTGATGCGGCAACACCCGTGGCTGGTTTTTGGTCGAGTCGGATAGAAAAATGGAGGTGTCTTTCAAACCGCTGCCGGTGATCAGGATCACGGCGGTTTGCGGCGTGTCGGGGTGTGTTTCGGCGTACTTGAGCAGACCGGCGAAGGCGCTGGCGGCACCGGCTTCTGGGAACACGCCGGTGCTGGCGGCCAGTCTCGAGGCGGCGGCGACAATGCTCGGGTCGCTGACACAGATGAACTCACCGCCGCTGGCAGTGACCGCACGCATGGCCTTGAGGCGATCACGCGGCAGTGCCACATTGATGCTGCTGGCCAGGCTGGTGGGGGGACGGCGTTCGGTTTTCTGCATCGAGCGGTCGTTGCCCCAGGCGCGGTACATGAAGTTGCTGTGCTCGGCCTGCACGCCGATCAGGCGTGGGATGCGTTCGATCCAGCCCAATTGCAGCAAGTCGAAAAAGCCTTTGTAGACCGAGCCCAGGATGCAGCCATTGCCGACGGGCACAAACACCAGGTCCGGCACTTGCCAATTAAGTTGTTCGCACATCTCGAAGGCCACGGTTTTCTTGCCTTCGCTCATGTACGAGTTGATCCCGGTGGTGCGGTTGTACCAGCCGTGCTCTTCGCAGGCGTTGAGACATTGCTCGAAGGCTTCGTCATATTGCCCGTCGACCAGCACGATCTCGGCGCCATAGCCCTGCATCTGCGCGAGCTTTTCGCGGGGTGCGCTCCTGGGCAGGTAAATGACGTTGTGCAAGCCCAGGCTGGCGCTCATCCCAGCCAATGCCGAAGCGGCATTGCCAGTGCTGGCCACCGCCACGGTGCGCGCACCGGATTGCATGGCGTGGGCCACCGCCAGGGCGCTGGCGCGATCCTTCAACGACCCGGTCGGTTGCCGCGATTCGTCTTTTACGAAGACTTTGATCCGGGCACCTTTGCCGAGCAGTTCCGGGCGCGAGTACAGCGGCGTATTGCCCACCAGTAACGGTGGAATGAACTGCGTCGAGCTCAACGGCATCAAGCGGTCATAGCGCCACATGCCACGGATGTGGTCACGGGCCAGGCTGTCTCGGGACCATTCGCGCTTGAGTGTGGGGTAATCGTAAAGCGCGTCCAGGGCGCCATCGATTTTGCAATGAGGGCAGTAGTAGCTGACCTCATGGGGCTGGTAGCTTCGATCGCAAACCAGGCACTGCAATACATACTCTCTGTACGAATTTTTCATGGTCACCCTCTGAAAGTACGCTGTGCTGGTGCTTTCCTTGCCAACGTCGGTCCAGCTCACCGGACCGACGGGCACTCCGCTGGCGGAAGGTGTTTCAGATCACCATGATGGCGTCGATGGCAACCAGGGTGTTGCGTGCCAGTGCACTGGCGCCGGCGGTGGTGCGGGCTGGGTAGGGCTTGGTGAAGTACTCTTCCATGACGCGGTTGAGGGTCGGGAACTCACTCAAGTCAGTGATGAACGCCGTGACCTTAACCACGTTCGCCAGGGTGCCACCTGCCGCTTCGGCCATTTGCACCAGGTTGTCGAGGGTCTGGCGCAATTGGCCTTCGAAATCCTTGGCCAGCACTTCGTTGTTCAGCGCCGAAACCGGAGTCTGCGCCGACAGGTAGATGGTCTGCCCGTGGCTGACCTTGATGCCCTGGGAATAGGTACCCAGCGGCAGTGGCGCCTTGTCGGTGAAAATCACGTTCTCTTCGCCCAGGAAAGGTTTGGCGGCGGATTGGATTTGAGCGGTGGTTTGCATGGTGACGTTCCTTGTTAAGTGGATGGGGGTTAGTGCAAATCGGCAACCTGCTTGACGGCCAGGCTGGAAAATTCCTCGTCACGGCAACGAGCCGGGGAAAAATGCTGGTAGTTGAGTTGCAGCGCCGCCAGGTCGTCCGGCATGGCGATGCCCAGCGCCGCGTGGCTGCACAAGCGTGCAATGGCGGGTGCGGCCTGAATGCCGTAGCCGCCGAGGGCGGCGAGCCAGATAAAGCTCTCTTGCTGCGGGTCCTGGCCGAGTACCGGCGAGCGGTCGGCGACGAAGGTTCGCAGGCCCGCCCATTTATTGATGATCGAGCGTGGGCGCAGGCGCGTGGTGTTTTGCAGGCGATCCATGGTGATGGCCAGGTCAAGCTCTTCCGGCAGTGCGTCACAGGGCAACGAAGGGCTTTCATCGCAGGGGGAAACGATCAGCCGACCGGCTTCAGGCTTGATGAAAATGTCCTCATCCACCGTGCCCAGATAGGGGGTGTGGTGCACGTCGCATTGTGGGTCGACCGCCAGCACGGTGCGCCGCAACGGTCGGACACCGACCTTGGGCACGCCGCAGCGCACGGCGAATTCATCGGCCCAGGCACCGGCGGCGTTGACCACGATGGCTGCTTGCAATTGCTGGCCGTCCTGGGTGTGCAAGCGCCAGTGCCCGTCGCGATATTCGCCACGCAGCACTTCGGTCTCACGCTTGATCACGCCGCCGCGGGCCCGCAGCCCACCGAGGTAGGCGCCGTGAATGCCGTGCACATCCAGGTCGAAGGCGCTGGGCTCGTAGATCCCGGCGCTCCAGGCGCCTTCGGCGAGGTAGGGGACCAGCTCCTGTACTTGCTTGTCGTCGAGCAACTGGGCCGTGGGCACTTGGCCCAAGACGGCGCTGAAACGCGCTTTGAGTTTGTCCACCCGTGCCGACTGGGCCACGATCAGCGCGCCCCGGGGCGCCCATAGCGGATGCTCGGCCAGGCCCTCGGGTGGATTCTCGAAAAAGCGCCGGGACGCGCAGGTCAGTGAGCGGATCTGTTGGTTGCCGTAGCTTTCCATCGAAATGGCGGCTGAACGCCCGGTGGTGTGATAGGCCAGTTGCTGTTCCTGTTCGAGCAGGCAGACGCTGCCATGGGCGGCCAATTCATAGGCGCCAGACACGCCGGCGATGCCGCCACCGACCACAATGAAGTCGTAACGAGCGGTCATGGTCGGCTGCCCTCGGTGATAACGACGGCTTTGCGTTCGCGGGTGTAGGTCAGCACGAAGTGCGCCACGAGACCGAAGATCAAGCCCCAGAACGCGGCGGCCAGGCCGAGGAAACTCATGCCCGAAGCCGTTACCAGGAAGGTGATCAGTGCCGCTTCGCGTTGTTTCTCGTCAGCCATGGCACCGGTCAGCCCGGCACTGATTGCGCCAAACAAGGCGAGGCCGGCGAGGGATGCGATCAGTTCTTTCGGCAGTGCGGAGAACACCGAGGCCAGGGTGGCGCCAAAGGTACCCATCAGAATGTAGAACACCCCGCAGGCGATCCCGGCCATGTAGCGTTTGTCGCGGTCCTCGTGGGCTTCGCGGCCGGTGCAGATCGCTGCGGTAATGGCCGCCAGGTTCAAACCGTGGGAACCGAACGGGGCCATCAGGATGGAGCCAATCGCAGTGACCGAAATGATCGAGCGTGCCGGCGTGTTGTAGCCTGAGGTGCGCAACACGGCCATGCCTGGCACGTACTGGCCGGTCAAGGTCACCAGCGCCAGCGGCAGGCCGATGTTGATGATTGCGTGCCAGCTCCATTCAGGGGCGATGAAGACCGGCTGGGCCACGGCGATGGTGATCGAGGTGCTGTTGAGTTCACCGAACGAGGCGGCCACTGCGCAACCGATGATCAGCACCGACAGGATTGCGTAGCGTGGCGAAAAGCGCTTGAAGACCAGGTACGCCGCGATCATCGCCAACACCAGTGCTGGCTGCAGTTTGATCGACGTGAACAGTTCGGCACCAAAGCGGAACAGGATCCCGGCGAGCATGGCGGCGGCAATGGCCTTGGGCAGGCGGCTCATCAGTTTGTCGAACGCACCGGACAGACCGACCAGCGCGATGATCACTGACGCCACCACATAGGCACCGATGGCCTGGGGCAGGGTCACGGTGGGCAGCATCGACACCAGTAACGCTGCTCCCGGTGTCGACCACGCGGTGATGACCGGAACACGCAGGCGCCAGCTCAGTAGCAGGCCGGTAATCCCGCTGCCGATGGAAATGGCCCAGATCCATGAAGACACCACGTCGTTGGGCAGGTGCGCTTCCTTGGCTGCCTGGAACACGATGATGAGCGGGCCGGCGTAGGAAATGATCACGGCGATGAAGCCCGCGATGACCGCCGACAGGGATAGATCCTTTCTGAATGAGTCCATGATGTCTCGACTTGGCGCGACAGGAGCGCGCAGTGAATGATTGAGTCGATTGCTTCGATTCGGAATCAGTGTATTTGAATGAATTGAGTTGATTCAATAGGAAGCGGGATTGTTACGAGATATTTTCCTGCGATGACGGGTCGTTTTTACGATTTTTTATCATTAAATATTTGATTTATATAAAAATTCTTTGTTGTGAAATTTTTTTCGCATCGTATTGGGAAACGATTCAATAATCGCATCAATCAATTAAAATGCTTGATTGTGTCGAATTATTAGTTGCCTAACCTCCATGTGATATGCTCGGATATTCATCATTTCTACGATGGGCAGTGATCATTCATGTGGGTTCCCCAGCTAAGCGAGTTCAGCCAACCGATGTATTTGTCGATTGCCGATGCGTTGGCGCGCGATATCAACAACGGCGTGCTGAACGAGGGCGATCGCCTGCCGACCTTGCGGGAGCTGGCCACCACCTTGAATGTCACGCCGGGCACCATTAGCCGGGCCTATAGCGAGGCTCATCGGCGTCGGTTGGTGCAGGGGGAAGTGGGGCGTGGTACCTACGTGCTCAACCAGAAACAGCTGGAACTGCCGGCCAGCAACAGTGCTGCCGCGCCGCTGAACCTGGGGCAATCCGAACTGCTCGATCTTTCGATCATCAAGCCCTACAGCGAAACCTTGGAGTACTGGTTGCGTGGCGCGCTGGTGGGCATGGCCAAGAGCACCGATTTCGCTCGCGCACTGGATTACGCGCCGGATGGCGGTCACCCGGCGCATCGCGAAGCAGGGGCGCAATGGTTGCGTCATTCATTGCCCGACGCGCAATGGCAGCAAGTGGTGATTACCGCAGGGGCCCAGCATGGCTTGATGGTCGCGATGAGTGCCCTGACCAACGCCGGTGACCTGGTGCTCTGCGAAGCGCTTTGCTACCCGGGCATCATTTCTCTGGCCCACGGCCTTGAGCGTCGCCTGCGTGGCGTGCCAATGGATGACGAAGGCATCATTCCCGAAGCATTGCGCGAACTGTGCCTGAGAGAGAAGCCGGCGATGCTGGTCTGCGTGGCGACCTGCCAGAACCCGACGGCGGCGATCATGTCGCAGAAACGTCGGGCCCAGATCGCCGCGCTTGCCGAGGAGTTCGACTTCATTATCCTGGACGATGACATCTATGGCTTCCTGGCCACCGATCCGTCGATCAAGCCACTGTCGGCCTTTGCGCCGGACCGTTCGGTGTACCTGACCAGTCTGTCGAAATCGGTCATGCCGGCGCTTCGTGTCGGTTATATCTACAGCCCGCCGAAACTGCTGTCGCGCCTGACCTCGATGGTGCGCAGCAGTGTCTGGATGCCGTCGCCATTGACCGCGCAGTTGGCCAGCAATGTGATTACCGAAGGCCTGGACAAGAAACTGATTCGCATCCAGCGCAACGAGGCGGCGGGGCGACAAGCGATCGCCCGGGAAATCTTTGCCAATTTCGAGCTCAAGACCCAGCCATATTCCTATCATGTCTGGTTGACGTTGCCGGAGCCTTGGACCAGCGATGAGTTCACCATGCTTGCCCGGGCCAACGGCGTATTGGTGCTCAGCGGCACCCAGTTCCAGGCTGAGCGCTCAGGGACCACCCGGTGCGTACGGCTGGTGTTGATGTCCCCTACCAGCCAGGACGAACTGCGTTTCGCCCTGACCAAGTTGGCCAGCCTGATCGATTCAGACCCGCGCCGTTATTACTAAAAAGATCGCAGCCTTCGGCAGCTCCTACGCGGTGTAGGCGCTGCCGAAGGCTGCGATCTTTTTGGTCATCCGTCCGACGGATTGAGCAGTTCGGACAAGGCGTCCGGCTGGCTCTTGAACGCCTTGGCGAACACATCACGATTCTTCGCCATGTAGATCCCGGCTTCCTCGACCTGTTGTTCGCTCAGCGATGGAACGGCTTTTTGCAACACCTCTGCCAGCAATTCGGCGAGTTCCAGCATTTTGTCATGACGGTCAGCTTCGGCTTTATCCATGAACAAGCGCTCCAGATCTCGGCTGCTGCGGTATACCACTTCGACGGCCATTCACCACCTCACATGCCTTCACATTGGTTGTCTTTGTGACCACTGTATTTATATACAGGCAAAAGGATAAGCCAATCCTGTTGCTTTGGATAGTGGCTTTTTAATGTAGACCGGTTTCGGTCTGTGAGAGCAAAGCTTGTGTGGGGGTAGCGCGTGCTCTCGATAAGGCGGCATGAATATCATAAAAGTGCCAGATACCGGCCTATCGCTATCTCACCCTCAGGCGCTGGCCTTTTTTCTGCATGCAGAACAACCGTCACGTCCAACCCGCATCATCCGGTCGAGCCGACCTAAGGAAACCACATCGTGAAAATCAACTGGGCCGAGAACCTGCGCCAGAACGTCCATCAACTGGCCGAGTCCCTGGGCAACCTGTTTGTCGAGACCTTCCATTACCTGGCCCTGTTCGCCATCGGTGCGGTGACCGCCTGGGCGGCGGTAATGGAATTTTTGCAGATGATCGAAGCGGGACACATCAAGATCGATGACATTTTGCTGCTGTTCATCTACCTGGAATTGGGGGCGATGGTCGGGATCTACTTCAAGACCAACCACATGCCGGTGCGATTTCTGATCTACGTGGCGATCACGGCGCTGACGCGACTGCTGATTTCCAACGTTTCCCATCACAGCCCGCCAGACCTGGGGATCATCTACTTGTGCGGTGGCATCCTGCTGCTGGCGTTTTCGATCCTGGTGGTGCGCTACGCTTCGTCGCAGTTCCCCTCGGTTAAGATCGAGCACCCTCACCGCAAGGTTGGCGCGGGTTCCAGCGAGCATGCCGAGGTGGAGAAAGGAGAAATCTAGATCCCGGCGGCAGAGGGCGCCGGTCCCTGTGTGTGCGGTGGTGGCAGCTTGATGCTGTTCCCGCCGGTCATGGCTTCGAGGATGGCCACGGCGCTGTGGCCTTGCTCGATGGCAATACCGAATTGAATGCTTTGCACCAGGCGTTTGAGTCGCTCCGGGTCGTTGCGCTGCTGGGTGCTGATCATGCGTTTGGCGACGATGCGCCCACTATTGGACAGGGTCAGCATGATGCTGCCGTCCAGGCCCTGGATGCTCAGGTTGATTTGATAATGCGGCGCAAAGGCGTCGGTAATGATCTGAAAAGGGTTGTCCATGATGCGTCACCGCCTGATTGAACGTGCAGTTGTTGACCGGCCGTGATCGGGATTAGTTCGCAACACCGGACCATCGGCCATTCCATGATCGTGTTCATCTCAAGACTGCGGGGCCAGGCAGGCCTCAAGATCAGAAATCGCAGCCTGCGCCAGCCCCTACAGGGAGTTAGCAAGCGGCATGCCGGAAAAACTGTCGGACAATGATCACGAAGGCTGGGCGCCGAACGCTCTGGAATGCGGCCATGGGCCGCTGCCCGTTTCGGGGCAATAACCTGCCGATGTTCGCTGACGGTGCAAGAGGGGAGGTGATTGGCGGTGGGGGTGACAGGACGGGTAAACTCCCGACATTAACAGCGCTTTTGTCCGTTGTCTGGCTTTATTTGCATATGAATATTTATCTTTTTTTAGGGCTTGAATTGTTCTTCCGCCAGCCCGACTCTGTATTCAAGGGGCCGTTGCATCAACGTCGATGGCCCCCGGCGAGCTAGCTGAAATAAGGGATGAACTATGCAAATCCAAGTCAACAGCGATAACCATATTCAAAGCAGCATCCGACTGGAGGAGTGGGTACGTACTACCATCGAAAGCACGCTCGAACGTTATGAAGAGGACCTGACACGGGTCGAGGTTCATCTGCGGGATGAGAACGGCGACAAGCCAGGTCCCCATGATCTGCGTTGCCAGCTTGAAGCGCGGCCGAAGGGCCATCAGCCCATTTCCGTGACGCATAGGGCCGAATCGCTGGAACTGGCGATCGAAGGCGCGGCCACCAAACTTGAAAATTCCCTGGAGCATTTGTTCGGCAAACTGCGCGACAAGCGCGCCGTCGCTTCGACGTCGACTGAATCCGTAGCGTTGGCCGATGCGATGCTGGAAGAGGAATTCCTGGAAAACGAACGGGCCGCGCTTCACGGCTGAAACCTCGTTCGTTTCACTTGCGACTGAAAAACGGGCCTGCAATCGCAGGCCCGTTTTGTTTTTATCGGTCCAGTGTGGCAAGCAAGCCCACCTGCATTGATCGCATTCTCCTGTGGGAGCGGGCTTGCTCGCGAAAGCGGTGGGTCAGCCTGAAAGTGGTTGAATGTAATGACGCCGTCGCGAGCAAGCCCCACAGGGGGATTTGGGGGACAGTACCGTTCGCTAGCGCAAAAACGCCTGCCGATACTCCCCTGGCGTCGCCCCCAGGGCTTGGCGGAAACGATTGGTGAAGTGGCTGGCGCTGGCAAATCCGCAGGCCAGTGCCACGTCGCCCAGCGGTTGCGGGGTGGTGCGCAGCAAGTGCCGCGCGCAGGTCAAGCGTCTAGCCAGTACATATTGATGAGGAGGCAGCCCGAAGCTTTCGCGGAACATCCGCGCGAAGTGGTATTCGGACAACGCACACAGCGCGGCCAATTGTCCGAGGCTGATGGCATCGGCCAAGTGACTGTCGACGTAATCCACCAGCAACCGCCGCTGATGAGCGGCCAGGCCACCTTTGAGGCGAAGCCCCTGACGCTGGCCCACCTGGCTGAGCAGCAGGTGATTGAGCAATTCATGGGCCAGGCTGGTGGTCAGTAGGCGCTCACCGGGTTCGTCCCAGTTCAGCGCGATCAACTGGCGAAAACGCTGTGCCTGTCGCGGGTCGTCGAGGAATGTCTCCTCGTGCAGCTGCACCTGCCGGGGCTCGCAGTCCAGCAGCGTGACGCACCCCAGGGCAAATTGTTCAGCGCTGAAATACAGGTGGGCGAGGCGAATCTCGCCGTTGATGACCCAGGCTGACTCATGCCCGGCCGGCAGGATGCAGAGTTTGTCCGGTCCCCCCGTGGTGTCGGGCCGTTCGCGGCGAAACGTACCGGTGCCGCCAGCGATGTAGCATGACAACGTGTGGTGGGTCGGCGCCTCGTAGTCCTGGGCGTCGTGGTGATTGCTCCACAAAGCGGCCGCCAAGCCGTCCCCGAGCTCGGCGCTGTGCTCCAGACGAGCATTGGGCGAGCTGTTGAGGGCTTGAAAGACTTGCAGGGTTTGCAGTGTGGACATGATCGGTTCTCCAACGCTTGCATCCTACCCTGTCGGTCGATCCATGCCAGCCTTGTCTGTCGACAAAACCGCAAGTTTACGCAAGCGCCGGGTCAATGGCCGCGGGACACTGAGCGTCATTGTCAGGAGCCGCTACCATGAACCTCTCGTTGTACCTGCTTACCGTGCTCATCTGGGGCACCACCTGGATTGCCCTGAAACTGCAGTTGGGCGTCGTCGCCATCCCCGTGTCGATTGTCTATCGCTTCGGCCTTGCGGCCCTGATTCTGTTTGCGATGCTCTTGCTCAGCCGGCGCTTGCAGGTGATGAATCGGCGCGGTCATTTGATTTGCGTTGCCCAGGGCCTGTGTCTGTTCTGTATCAATTTCATGTGCTTCCTGACCGCCAGCCAGTGGATTCCCAGTGGGTTGGTCGCTGTGGTGTTTTCCACCGCCACGCTCTGGAACGCCCTCAATGCCCGCGTGTTCTTCGGTCAGCGGATTGCCCGTAACGTGCTGTTGGGGGGCGCCCTGGGGCTGCTGGGGCTGGCGCTGCTGTTCTGGCCGGAACTGGCCGGCCATAGTGCCAGCCCGCAAACCTTGCTTGGCTTGGCGCTGGCGTTGCTGGGCACCTTGTGTTTCTCGGCAGGCAACATGCTGTCGAGCCTGCAACAGAAGGCCGGCCTCAAGCCGTTGACCACCAATGCCTGGGGCATGGCTTATGGCGCGGCGATGCTGGCGGTGTGGTGTGCATTCAAAGGCATCCCGTTCGATATGGAATGGAACACGCGCTACATTGGCTCGCTGTTGTACCTGGTGATCCCGGGTTCGGTGATCGGCTTTACGGCCTATCTGACGCTGGTGGGGCGCATGGGGCCGGAGCGGGCGGCGTATTGCACCGTGTTGTTCCCGGTGGTGGCGTTGAACGTGTCGGCGTTTGCCGAGGGCTACCAGTGGACGGCGCCGGCATTGGTGGGGCTGGTGTTGGTGATGCTGGGTAACGTGCTGGTGTTTCGCAAACCCCGGCCACAGCCCATGAAGGCCGCCTTGGGCGCACGTTGAAATGACCGTGTTGGCCGGCCCGCTGAGGCGGACCGGCCTAAGGGTTTACTTCCAGACTTGCGGGTTGACCAGGTTCTGCGGTCGCTCGCCCAGCAATGCGCTGCGCAGGTTATCCACAGCAAGATCGGCCATGGCGGCACGGGTTTCGTGGGTGGCCGAGCCGATATGGGGCAGGGTGACGGCGTTTTTCAGTTGGAACAGCGGCGATTGGACCAGCGGTTCTTTCTCGTAGACATCTAGCCCGGCACCGCGGATGCGATTGTTCTGCAGGGCTTCGATCAGTGCCGGTTCATCCACCACCGGGCCACGGGAAATGTTGACCAGGATGGCGCTCGGTTTCATCAGGCCCAGTTCACGCTGGCCGATCAGATGGCGGGTCTTCTCGCTCAATGGCACGACGAGGCAGACGAAGTCCGCTTCGGCCAGCAACGTGTCCAGTTCGCGAAATTGTGCGCCCAATTGGTTTTCCAGTTCAGTCTTGCGGCTGTTGCCGCTGTAGAGGACCGGCATGTTGAACCCCAGCCGGCCACGCCGGGCAATGGCCGCGCCGATGTTGCCCATGCCGACGATACCCAGCGTCTTGCCATGTACATCGCTGCCGAACAGTTGCGGGCCGACCGTCGCCTGCCATTGGCCAGCCTTGGTCCAGGCGTCCAATTCTGCCACGCGCCTGGCGCTGCTCATCAGCAGGGCGAAGGCCAGGTCGGCGGTGCTTTCGGTGAGTACGTCGGGGGTGTTGGTGAGCATGATCCCGCGCTCATTGAAGTAGGCCAGGTCATAGTTGTCGTAACCCACCGACACACTGGACACCACTTGCAGGTTCGCAGCGCTTTGCAGTTGCTCGCGCCCGAGCTTGCGACCGACCCCGATCAGCCCGTGGGCGTGGGGCAGGGCTTCGTTGAACTGTGCGTTGATATCGCCCCTGGACGGGCTCGGCACGATCACGTCGAAGTCCTGTTGCAGGCGCTCGACCATCTTGGGCGTGATACGGCTGAAGGCAAGTACGGTTTTTTTCATCGTGCAAGGCTCATCGGGGGAGAAGATACCAAGCACGCTAACATTCCTGGCCAGGGTTGGGCGAGAGGGGAAAGCGACTGAGCGCTGCAAATCCCTTGTGTGCGAGCCTGCTCGCGATGGCGTTACATCAGTCACATAGAAGAGGCTGATAGATCGCTATCGCGAGCAGGCTCGCTCCCACAGGGGCTCTACTTCATCCTTTGGATATCTACGCCGCCCGCAGGGAAATAAAGGCGTAATTGACCGGCGCTTCTGTGACGACCCGCGCGCCGCAGGCCAATACCTGGCTGGCCACATCATCGCCAGACAGATGGAACTGCCATTCACTGGCGTGCTGTTGCGCAGGTTGCAGGCGTACCTGATCGAGGGCGGCCACGAATGCGTTCATCTGTGGCAGGTACGCGGTGAACCCGTCGCCCTTGAGCGCGGTGGTGCGGATGCCCAGGGCGGCGCAGATGCGGTCCTTGATGGCGATCTCTTCACGGTCGGCCTGGCGTGAGCGTTCGATCAACCGGACCAGTTCCTGGTCGACCAGTTCACCGCCGAGTATCAGTTGCGGCCCGGTTTCCCACGACTCTGGAGGGCATTCCTTGATGGCGATATTGAGGGGAATGTGCGGGTTGATTTCCATCGGATAGATGCGGCACACCAAGGGGCGGCGCTCATAGATACGGCACAGATTTTCTTCGTCAAGGTTCCGGCAACGGCCGACGTTGTAGGCGGCAAAAGTGATTGCGACAAGGGCCTCGGTGCTGCCGCTGTGGACCACCGCCGAACGGCGCTCGGCATGCTCGCGCTGCGCCGCCGGCAGGCCGAGGCCGTTGGGCAGGAAGGCTTCTACCAGGACAATCACCTGGCCGCCGTCGTCCGCCCACATCCGGGCCTCGTCGAGGGTCAGGGGAACATGGTGATCGGTGCAGCATTTGCCGCACCCTACACAGGAAAACGTTGTGTTCATTGAGTGCCCGGTCACAGAAAGCTGGGGACGGCGACAGAAAAACGCCGTGATGGACCGTGCGAAGCAAATTATGCGCCACTCACCGGTCGGTAGCGGCCGGGCGGATCGAGTCCCACTCGGTCACGTAGGCGGTTTTGGTTTTCTTGCGGTAGAGGCACAACTCGGTGCCGATCGCCTCTTTCATGTGTTTCTGTGGGTATTGGCCTTGCAGCAATAGCGCGGTGTAGCCGACTCGGTCGTCGAACTGAGCGGCGCTACCCACCGGCTCAGCACGCTTCAAGCCGCTGGCCTTGATGCAACTGGCCAGCACGGCTTTGTCGTGGGCGGTCCAGGCGTCCGGGCTTGAGGCATGGGCCTGGGAGGCCAGGACGGTGAGGCCGAGGAGAGTCAGTATGCGGATTTTCATCAGGGAGCCTTGTTCCGGGAAGCCAGGACAAGAGTATGCCTGAGGTTGTCGGACGATGATCGCTCCCGCGCTGAAGCGCCGAAGCGCCGAAGCGATCAACCGATATGGCTCAGCGTCCTTGCTCGGCAACGGCTTTGGCCGCTGTGATCAGGCATTTGGTCAGTTCTGGTGAGGAGAACTTGGTGAGCACGCCGTTGGCGCCGGCCAGTCGGGCTTTTTCGCTGTTCATGGCGCTGTCCAGCGAGGTGTGCAGCAACACGTAGAGGTGGGCGAAGTCCGGTGTTTCGCGCAGGGTCCGGGTGAGGGCGTACCCGTCCATCTCCGACATCTCGATGTCCGAGACGATCAGGTTGATCTGTTCGGCCGTGCCTTGCAGGTCCAGCAGGCATTCGATGGCTTCCTTGGCGCTGCGGGCGGTGTGGCATTGCAGGCCGAGGTTGCGCAGGGTGTGCACCGATTGCTGTAGCGCGACCTGGCTGTCGTCGACCACCAGGATCCGTGCGTTGCCCAGTACCTCGGCGTCTTCCATGCTCAGTTCGGTCGGCGCGGTTTCGATCTGTGCCGGTGCGATGCCGTGGATGACCTTTTCGATGTCCAGTACCTGCACCAGCGTGCCGTCCACCGAGGTCACGCCGGTGATGTACGAACGCACACCGCCGGAGCCGTAGGGCGGTGGTTTGATGTCGGTGGTCAGGCAATGCACGATCTTGCTCACCGCTTGCACATGCAAGCCCTGTTTGGAGCGGCTGACGTCAGTGACGATCAGGCAGCCACCGTCCGGATCCTCCAGCGGGCGCTCGCCAATGGCACGGCTCAGGTCGATCACCGACAACGATGCCCCGCGCAGGGTGGCGATGCCTTTGACGTGCGGATGCGACTCCGGCAGCTTGGTCAACGTTGGGCAGGGAATGATTTCACTGACCTTGAGCAGGTTGATTGCCATCAGCTTGCCGCTGCGCAAGGTAAACAGCAGAAGCGAAAGTGAATCTGCGCGGCCTTTGTTGGAGGACATAAAAACCTTCTGTGGAAAAAGGTGGGGCGAGCATACCGATCGCCAAAACAGCTTTTGATATTGGGTTATCGACTCGTCGGGGACAGGCTTTAGGGCGAAAGCCATCGGCAACCCAATTCACCCGGTCAATCTCCTTTGAGTGCCCCAACCCACAGGTTTCTATTTCAGCCCCAACCGTCGGGCCATCCGCCCCAGGTTGGCTCGGTCCAAGCCCAGCTCCCGGGCGGCGCTGGCCCAGTTGTGTTGGTGACGCTCCAGGCAGGCTGCGATCAGCTTGCGTTGGAACGTGTCCACCGCTTCGCGCAAGTCCCCCGTTACGCCCTCCGCCGTCGGTGCTGGGCTGATGGACGAAGGTGCGGGGTTATCCACAGGCGCTTGGGGCAAATCCAGGTCCTGGGCGCTGAGGCTGAGGATTTTCGGTCGCACCGGGCACCGACCCAAGGCCTTCAAGGCGCTACGGCCGATCAGGTGTTCCAGTTCGCGCACATTGCCCGGCCAGTCGTAGGCCAGCAGTGCGGCCTGGGCGTCGCTGGTCATGCGCAGGCTGCCCAGGCCCATGCGCGAGCGATTGTGTTCCAGGAAAAAACCGCTGAGCAGCAGCACGTCCCGTCCGCGGTCACGCAGCGCCGGCACCAGCAGCGGATACACACTCAAGCGATGGTAGACATCGGCCCGATAACGACCGTTGCGCACTTCTTCGGCAAGGTCGCGATTGGTGGCTGCGATCAGGCGCACATCGACCCGGTGTTCTTTGTCCGAGCCCAGGCGTTGCAGTTGACCGCTTTGCAGTACTCGCAGCAACTTGGCCTGGACGGTCAGGGACAATTCACCCACTTCGTCGAGGAACAGGGTGCCGCCGTCGGCCAGTTCGAACTTGCCGCGCCGATCGTTCGTGGCCCCAGTGAAGGCGCCCCGTACATGGCCGAAGAGTTCACTTTCCACCAGCGTATCGGGCAGGGCGGCACAGTTGAGGCTGATGAGTGGCTGCTCGGCGCGTTTTGACGCGGCATGGATGGCCCGGGCGACCAGTTCCTTGCCCACACCGGTTTCGCCGGTGATCAGTACTGTCAGGTCGCTGCCGCCCACCAGTGCAATCTCTTCCACCAAGCGCTTGTGGACTTTGCTCTGGCCAACCATGTCGCGAGATTGTTGGTCGCTGGCCTGGCGATAGACCTCGGCGCGGCGGTGCTCATCCTCGGCCTTCAAGGCCAGGCGCTCGATGCGCTCGGCGGCGCTGACCGTGGCGGCGGCGAGGCTGGCGAAGGCTTGCAAGGCACTGAGGTCGATGGGCTCGAAGCGCTCCGGGTCCAGCGAATCCAGGGTCAGCAGGCCCCAGGGCCGTTCGTCGACGAACAGCGGGCAGCCCATGCAGTCGTGAACTTCCAGATGCTCGGCGAGCCCCTCGACCAGCCCATCGTACGGATCCGGCAGGCCGCTGTCGGCGGCGAAGCGGGTGGGCTGTGGGTTGGCCAGCAGCACTTCGAAGCGCGGGTGCTCACTGACCCGGAATCGCCGGCCTAGTGTATCGGTGCTCAGGCCATCCACGGCGAGTGGCACCAGGCAGTCGCCGTCCAGGCGCAACAACGCTGCTGCATCGCAGGGCAGCAGGGTTCGCAAAGTGCCGAGCAGGCGACGATAACGTTCGCCTTCAGGCAGTTCGCGGGACAGATCGGCCACCAGTGGCAGCAGGGAGGTCAGCAGGGCGGTTGCGGTCATAATGACTCCATGTAGTCTTGATGACTATAAAGCGGACCGTGTCTTTATGACTATTGTGTTTTTAACTTGATGATATTTAAGAAAAAAAATTATGGCATGGAAACTGATAAGGCTTGCCTAGCTGTTATCGGTCATACGCCAGGAGTCACCCTATGCTCAGTCGAGAAGAACGCGCCATCATTCGCTCCACCGTTCCGTTGCTTGAAAGCGGGGGGGAGGCGCTGATCACTCACTTCTATCGCATGATGCTGTCCGAATACCCTCAGGTGCGCCCATTGTTCAACCAGGCTCACCAGGCCAGTGGCGATCAACCGCGGGCCTTGGCCAACGGTGTGTTGATGTATGCGCGGCACATTGACCAACTCGATCAATTGGGTGACCTGGTGGCGAAGATCGTCAACAAGCACGTTGCCCTGCAGATCCTGCCGGAACATTACCCGATTGTCGGTTCGTGCCTGCTGCGGGCAATCGCCGAAGTGCTGGGCGCAGAGATCGCCACGCCCGAAGTGATTGCGGCGTGGGGCGCAGCCTACAACCAGTTGGCCGATATCCTGATCGGCGCCGAAGCGGGCATGTACGACAAGAAGGCCGAGGCGCCGGGTGGCTGGCGTGGCGAGCGTGAATTCATCCTGGCGGCCAAAGTGCAGGAAAGCTCGGAGATCACCTCGTTTTACTTTGAACCGGCGGACAAGGGGCCGATTCTGCTGGCCGAGCCGGGCCAGTACATCGGCATGACGCTCATGCTCGATGGCGAGGAAGTGCGCCGTAACTATTCACTGTCGGCCCTGGCGGACAACGGTCAATACCGCATCAGCGTCAAGCGCGAACCGGGCGGGCGCGTGTCCAATCACCTGCATCATCATTTTGACGTTGGCAGCCGCATCCAGTTGTTCCCGCCGTCCGGGGATTTCTACCTGACTGCCAGCGACAAGCCGCTGGTGCTGATCAGTGGTGGCGTCGGCATCACCCCGACCCTGGCCATGTTGCAGGCGGCGCTGCAAACCGAGCGGCCGGTGCATTTCATTCACTGCGCGCGCAACGGCCGTGCCCATGCGTTCCGCGACTGGATCGACGACCTGGCCAATCGGCATCCACAGCTCAAGCGCTTTTACTGCTACGACGAAGACGACGGCTTGAGCCCGGCGGCCGACAAGGTGGGGCTGTTGAGCCAGGAGCAACTGGCGCAATGGCTGCCACAGCAACGTGACCTGGACGCCTATTTCCTCGGGCCGAAGGGGTTCATGGGCGCGGTCAAGCGCCACCTCAAGGCTTTGGGCGTGCCGGACCAGCAGAGCCGTTACGAGTTCTTCGGGCCGGCGGCGGCGCTGGAATAAGGTCGCTGCCAACCCGGGAAACCGGGTTGGCCTCATCGCGAAGACGTCGACACATTCAGCCCCAATGCAAACTGACCCACCGCTTTCGCGAGCAAGCCTCACACATTGGATCTGCGTCAGACACAAAATGTGTGTTCACCACCGATTCCAGTGTGGGAGCGGGCTTGCTCGCGAAGGCGGCGGCAGGTTCATCCCTGTCCACCTGCCAGAATTAATCGGCGCTTAACCTTCTAGCGGTCTATTTCCCTTTCAATGTCGACGCCCGCTGCTCGTTCACTGTCATGGTCTGCGTGTAGACTTTGGGCATCCGAGCGCGCGCCCGAGTGTCGCCGTGCCGCGCGTCGATCCATGCAGATAAAGGGAAACGCAATGAGTGAGGAAATGATGCGGTTAGGCCGTGAGCGGCGCTATCTGGTGCTGCTGGGGCTGATCTGCCTGGCGCTGATCGGCGGCGCGCTGTACATGCAAGTGGCCCTCGGTGAGGCGCCGTGCCCGCTGTGTATCTTGCAACGCTATGCGCTGTTGTTGATCGCGATCTTCGCCTTCATCGGTGCGGCCATGCGCACCCGCGGCAGCCTGACGATCTTCGAAGGCCTGGTGGTGCTCAGCGCCCTGGTCGGTGCTGGTGTGGCAGGGCATCACGTCTACACCCAGTTCTTCCCCGCGGTCAGTTGCGGCATCGACGTGTTGCAACCGATAGTCGATGACCTGCCGTTGGCGAAGATATTTCCGTTGGGGTTCCAGGTCGATGGCTTTTGCTCCACCCCCTACCCACCGATCCTGGGTCTGTCCCTGGCGCAGTGGGCGCTGGTGGCCTTCGTCTTGACGGTGGTGCTGGTGCCGTTGCTGGTGTCACGTAACCGCAAACAGATTCGCTGAGGCACCGTCATGAAACGCCCCGGTTTCTCTTCTGGAGAGCCGGGGCGTTTTGCGTTTCACTCTTGAGCCGGACCGTCCTTGATCCGAGGCAAGAATAGCCTGCGACAATGTGCGACATGTTGTCACATATCTTGAGGCGCTCAGCCTTTGCGAGGGCGATTAAACGCTCCTTCCTATAACAAAAAGCTGCCTGGTTTCGCAAAATGTGTATCGGCTGCAGCAGGCATTTTTAACAGCGAGGCGTCGGGCGCCAGAGCCCCCGAAAACTGGGCGCTTGCCGGGCAAATAACCTCTTCGTGATCCTCTCGAGCTGTCTAAATCGGGCATAGTAGCCTTACGTTTTTTGGGGTTCTTGTTGAGAATTAATTTCGATAACATGCTGGCTTGTTGCAATATCTGCGAAAGATTGTTGCCGGATTGGATAAAAATTATTTCGAGATGAGACATGGTCTACAGCGCCTCACCTCACTACAATCGCCCGCACCGAATTTCCGACCCGGCTCAAGCTTGAGCACGAGAGTGGTCGAAGGGCGCCAGCGCCCCATGCGACCCCAGGTGTCGGTGCCTCCAACTACCCGCACCAAATGGAATTGGGCTTGAACTAGGCCTTTGACCAACGAATAAGAACTCACTGCTGGCCCAGGATGTGTCGAACAGCCGCTGACGTTTGACGGGCAGCCCTTATTCAATCCAAGAAAATGCCAACCCTTGGCAGGGTGAAGTGTTGGCGATCAAAACCCAACTGCATTGCGCAAGCTGCTTTAGAGGTCGTGAGATGAGTAAAAACAGGTACCCCCGATTACTAGGCTTGTTGCCGCTGCTCGGCACGTTGCTGCTGGGAGGCTGCAACATGACCTTGCTCGATCCCAAGGGCCAGGTCGGCCTGGATGAACGAAACCTGATCATCACCGCTACGCTGCTGATGTTGCTGGTCGTTGTGCCGGTCATCGTCATGACCTTCCTGTTCGCCTGGAAGTACCGCGCAACCAATACCCAGGCTACCTACACGCCGAAGTGGTCGCATTCGACCAAGATCGAAGTGGCGGTGTGGACCATTCCGGTGCTGATCATCATTGCCCTGGGTTACATCACCTACAAGTCGACCCACGCCCTGGACCCGTATCGTCCGCTGGATTCCGACGTCAAGCCGATCACCATTGAAGTGGTCTCCATGGACTGGAAGTGGCTGTTCATCTATCCGGAACAAGGCATTGCGACGGTCAACAAGATCGTGTTCCCGGCGCATACGCCGATCAACTTCAAGGTCACTTCCGACACCGTGATGAACTCGTTCTTCATCCCGGGCCTGGGCGGCCAGATCTACGCGATGGCGGGCATGCAGACCAAGCTGCACCTGATCGCCAACCAGAATGCCGAACTCGACGGTATCTCCGCCAACTACAGCGGCGCGGGTTTTACCGGCATGAAGTTCAAAGCAATCGCCACGACCCAGGAAGATTTCGACACCTGGGTCAACGATGTGAAGAAGGCACCTAAACAGCTTGAAAAAGCTGAATACGAAGCCCTTTCCAAACCGAGCCAGAACAACCCAGTCGAACTCTACTCGTCGGTTACGCCAAACCTGTTCCAGACCATCATCGACAAGTATGAAGGGATGAATCCGGGCAAGCCGATGCACCACGAGAAGAGCGAAAAGGAAGTGGCCCACAACATGGAAGGGATGGACATGAGTTCGCATTCAGCTGCCGGGGCAGAGGAGTAAACGATGTTTGGTAAATTAAGTTGGGAAGCGATCCCGTTCCACGAGCCGATTGTCATGGTGACCCTCGCCATCATCGCGCTCGGTGGTCTGACGCTGTTCGCGGGGATCACTTACTTCAAGAAGTGGACCTACCTGTGGACCGAATGGCTGACGTCGGTCGACCACAAGAAAATCGGCGTGATGTACATCATCGTCGCCATGGTCATGCTGCTGCGCGGTTTTGCCGACGCCATCATGATGCGTACCCAGCTGGCCATGGCCACCGAGGGTTCGCCTGGCTACCTGCCGCCTGAACACTATGACCAGATCTTCACCGCCCACGGTGTGATCATGATCATCTTCATGGCGATGCCATTCTTCACCGGCCTGATGAACCTTGCAGTGCCGCTGCAGATCGGCGCGCGTGACGTTGCCTATCCGTTCCTGAACTCCCTGAGCTTCTGGCTGCTGGTGTCCGGCGTGGTGCTGATCAACCTGTCCCTGGGCGTTGGCGAATTCGCCAAGACCGGCTGGGTTGCCTATCCACCGCTGTCGGGTCTGCAATACAGTCCGGGCGTGGGCATGGACTACTACATCTGGGCGCTACAGCTATCTGGATTGGGGACAACGCTGACGGGGGTCAACTTCCTCGCCACCGTGCTGAAAATGCGTACCCCGGGCATGAAGCTGATGGACATGCCGATCTTCACCTGGACCTGCACCTGGGCCAACGTCCTGATCGTCGCTTCGTTCCCGATCCTGACCGCTACCCTGGCCCTGCTGACGCTTGACCGTTACATGGATTTCCACATTTTCACCAATGAACTGGGTGGAAATCCGATGATGTACGTCAACCTGTTCTGGGCCTGGGGTCACCCCGAGGTGTACATCCTGATCCTGCCGGCGTTCGGGATTTTCTCCGAAGTCATCTCGACCTTCTCCGGCAAGAAACTGTTCGGCCACCACTCGATGATCTACGCCAGCGGCGCGATCTCGGTGCTGGGCTTCATGGTCTGGCTGCACCACTTCTTCACCATGGGCTCGGGTGCCAGCGTCAACGCCTTCTTCGGCCTGGCGACCATGCTGATCTCGATCCCGACGGGTGTGAAGCTGTTCAACTGGCTGTTCACCATCTACCAGGGCCGCCTGCGTTTCACCAGCCACGTGCTGTGGACCCTGGGCTTCATGGTGACCTTCGCCATCGGCGGCATGACCGGCGTACTGCTGGCCATTCCAGGTGCTGACTTCGTGTTGCACAACAGCCTGTTCGTGATCGCACACTTCCACAACGTGATCATCGGCGGTGCGGTGTTTGGCTACATCGCCGGTTTCGCCTTCTACTTCCCGAAAGCGTTCGGCTTCAAGCTGCACGAAGGTTGGGGCAAGGCAGCGTTCTGGTTCTGGATCTCGGGCTTCTTCGTCGCGTTCATGCCGCTCTATGCACTGGGCTTCATGGGCATGACCCGTCGCTTGAACGCCACCACCAACCCTGAGTGGGTGCCGTACCTGTACGTCGCCATGTTCGGTGCGGTGATGATCGCTGTTGGTATCGCCTGCCAGCTGATCCAGTTGTACGTCAGCGTGCGCGATCGCAACAAGCCAGAGAACATATGCGAACACGGCGACCCGTGGAATGCCCATACCCTGGAATGGTCGACCTCTTCGCCACCGCCGTTCTACAACTTCGCGGTGCTGCCCAAAGCAGACGTCATCGACCCGTTCACCGAAGCCAAGGAAGCCGGCACTGCGTACCAGGCTCCGGCCAAGTACGAGCCGATCCACATGCCCAACAACACCGCTACCGGTGTGGTCATGGGCGCGCTGCTGACCGTGTTCGGTTTCGCAATGATCTGGCACATCTGGTGGCTGGCCATCGCCAGCCTGGTTGGCACTGTCGTGTACTTCACTATCCATGCCGCCCGTGACGATCAGGGTTACATGGTGCCGGTGGATGTCATCGAGCGCATCGAAGCCGAGCAGCACAAGCGCCTAGTAGCGGCCGGGAAAGTCCCCGCCACCGCCACCCGTGTTGAAACCTCGTTGGAACAGGCTTAAACCATGTCGAATTTAGTGACCACTGTTGGACACGCCCATGGTCATGACCATGGGCACGATGACCATCACCACGACTCGGGCGAGATGACCGTATTCGGTTTCTGGCTCTACCTGATGACCGACTGCATTCTGTTTGCGTCGATCTTCGCGGTGTACGCGGTGCTGGTAAACAACGTTGCCGGTGGCCCGTCGGGCCACGACATCTTTGAACTGCCGTACGTACTGGGCGAAACCGCGCTGCTGCTGTTCAGCTCGATCACCTACGGCTTCGCCATGCTGGCGTTGTTCAAGGGCAAGAAAACCCAGGTGCTGGGCTGGTTGGCCATGACCTTCCTGCTGGGCGCCGGCTTTATCGCCATGGAGATCAACGAGTTCCATATCCTGATCGCCGAAGGCTACGGTCCAAGCCGCAGCGGCTTCCTGTCCGGGTTCTTCACCCTGGTCGGCACCCACGGCCTGCACGTGACCAGCGGCCTGATCTGGATGGCGATCATGATGTACCAGGTCCATAAAAACGGCCTGACTGCCACCAACAAGACGCGCCTGAGCTGCCTGAGCCTGTTCTGGCACTTCCTGGACGTGGTGTGGATCTGCGTATTCACCGTTGTTTATCTGATGGGGACCCTGTAAATGGCTAACGCACATTCCCATGATGGCCATGACGCCGGCCACGGCAGCGTCAAGTCCTACGCCATCGGCTTCATCCTGTCGGTGATCCTGACCGTCATCCCGTTCGGCCTGGTGATGTACCCGTCGCTGCCCAAGAGCCTGACCCTGTGGATCATCCTGATCTTCGCCGTGGTCCAGGTACTGGTGCACCTGGTGTACTTCCTGCACCTGGACCGCTCCGCCGCCCAACGTAACAACGTGGTCGCATTTGTCTTTGCCGCGATCGTGATTGTCCTGCTGGTTGGCCTGTCGTTGTGGATCATGTTCAGCATCCACACCAACATGATGGCGCACTGAGGAAAGTCCGGATGTCCCTGAAGCACTTTATCCAAATCACCAAACCGGGGATCATTTTCGGTAACGTGCTTTCTGTGGCAGGCGGGTTTTTCCTGGCCTCGAAAGGGCATGTCGATCTGGCCATCTTCCTGGCGGCGATGATCGGCACTTCCCTGGTGGTGGCGTCCGGTTGCGTGTTCAACAATTGCATCGACCGTGACATCGATATCAAGATGGAACGCACCAAGAATCGGGCGCTGGTCCAGGGCCTGATTCCGGTGCAACTGGCCCTGGCATTCGCCACGGTGCTGGGCGTGGCCGGCGTGGCGCTGCTGTACTGGGTGGCCAACCCGTTGGCGGCGTTGTTCGCGGTGATCGGTTTTGTCATCTACGTCGGCCTCTACAGCCTGTACCTCAAGCGCAAGTCGGTCCACGGCACGCTGGTGGGCAGCCTGTCGGGGGCGATGCCGCCAGTGATCGGCTACGTAGCGGTGAGCAACCGCTTCGACATGGCGGCGCTGACGCTGCTGGTGATGTTCAGCCTGTGGCAGATGCCGCATTCCTATGCCATCGCGATCTTCCGTTTCAACGACTACCTGGCGGCCTCGATTCCGGTGCTGCCGGTCAAGCGCGGCATCCGCGTGGCCAAGAAGCACATCCTGCTCTACATCCTGGCCTTCCTCGTGGCGACCTTGATGCTGACCTTCAGCGGCTATGCCGGCATGAGCTACCTCGCCGTCGCCGCTGCCATGGGCATGTACTGGCTGTACATGGCCTGGACCGGCTACAAGGCGGTGGATGACAGGGTCTGGGCACGCAAGTTGTTCGTGTTTTCGATCTTCACCATTACCGCCCTGAGCGTCATGATGTCCCTGGACTTCAAAGTGCCGAGTGAGCTGCTGCTGACTTACGCGCCTTAAGCTTCAGACGCTGTAAAAAAAGCCCCGCCTTCGAGAGAAGTGCGGGGCTTTTTCTTGGGTATTACTTCGGGCTCCCACAAGGGGAAACTCAACGTGGGCTTATTGCTGGGCGATGCTGTAGCCGTCGAAGGCTTTCTGCTGTTGCAACGCGGCGACGATGCCTTTGCGGGTGGCCGGTTGTTCGGTGCCGTCATTGTCCAGGAAGGTTTCGCTTTCCAGCTCGGCTTCGTCGCCTTCGCCTACGAAGTTGAAACCCAGGAACTCGAAGGCCTGGCGGTCAACGTTCGGCTTGGAGCGTGGTGTGCGCAGGGGCAGGGTGACGCTGATGCCATCCTTGCTGATGACAAACACTTCGGCTTCCTTCTTGGCCCGCGAGGCCTTGCCCTTGCTGCCGCTCGGGTTGCTGATGGCTTGGTGGGTCTGGTTCAGCACTTTCAGGGCCAGGCCATAGACCACTTCCTGAAACGACGGGTCATCCTTGTAGCTGGAGAGGATACGGCTGATCGGGAAGCGGCTGCTCAGGTCTTCCAGGGCTGCGAAATCGGCGGCTTCGGCGTCCTTGAGTTGTTTGAGCTGGCCCATCAGTTCGTAGGCTTTGTCGTCGTCGAACGCATCGTGAGCCTGGCGGATGGCATTGCGCAGTTCGCGGATCTGGTCGCTTTCGCGGTTCGACTGGAACGCATCAAGGACCATTTCGCTGATGGTTTTGGCCTGGGGCAGATGCTGTGAAAGATTGATGGAGTTTTCGTATTCCGCTTTGGACGACAGGGTGACTACGGATTCAGCGGTGTTGGAATCGGACATTGAAATTTCACTACTTCTGTTAGCGGGATGAGGCGAGAAAGGCATTGAGCTTTTTTCCGGTCGCCTAATCTATTGGACGCGGGCGGTGTTGTCACGGTCGGAGCTCATTCACAAATCACATTCTTGCCCGACATTTTGGAGCGATACAGCGCCTGGTCCGCCCGGTGCAGCAATGCCGTCTTCTGTTCATCCTCGAATCGCTGCACCACGCCAAAGCTCATGGTGATCTGGAAGTCGCCCACCGGCAGCAGGTCGGACAAGCCTCGACGAATACTCTCGGCCAGCAGGCGAGCGTTGGCCAGGGTGGTGCTGGGCAGGATCATGATGAATTCGTCACCGCCCCAGCGCACCAGCAAATCGCCGTCGCGCTCGCAGCGCTTGACGCTCTGCACCACTTGCACCAGCGCCGCATCGCCGAAGGCGTGGCCGTAGCGATCATTGATGTCCTTGAAATCGTCGACGTCCATGGCGATCAGTGACAATGGCTCGCGAAAACGCTGCGCGCGCTCACAGGCCAGCGGCAGCGCCTGGTCCAGACGATAACGGTTGGCGACCCGGGTCAGGGCGTCGGTTTCGGCAAGCCTGCGGTTTTCGTCCAGCTGGATCTGCAACTGATGGTTGACCCGGGACAGTTCGCGGGTACGTTCTTCGATCACGGCTTCCAGAGATTTGTTGCGTCGTTCCAGTTGCTCGAACAGGCGCTTCTTGTCATCGACGCTGCGATGGGCGCCGATCATGCGCGCCACCGTGCCGTCGGGGTTACGGGCGATCACATGGCCGCGATCCTCAATCCAGATGTAGCCCCCGTCGCGCGTGCGGCAACGGTACTCGGCCTGGTATCTGTGGGATCGTTGTTCCAGGTGGTCGTCGAACAACGCCATGACCCGTGGATAGTCATCCGGGTGGATGACGCTCTCCCAGGTCAGCACGGTGTTTTCCAGCGAGTGAGGCAGGTAGCCAAGCATCGTGTACCAGCCAGGGTTGCGGTAGACGAAGCCGGTGTTGGCATTCCAGTCCCAGATGCCATCGCTGACCAGTTCCAGGATGGTGTGCAGTACGCCTTCGTCCAGATCGGACAGGTCGAACCGCAGCATGTCGATGTTCGAGGCATCTCCCATCGTCGTTTCCTCAATCCGCCTTGATATCAAAATGCTCGCCCAAGGAGGAAGAGTAGCTGATGGGGAGCGGGGTCACTAGCGGGGGGGGGGGCGCCCGTCATCATTCGGCTGGTGTTTGGGGTTTGCCCCATTTCTCCAGCGCAAACTCGACAAAACTGCGCAGCTTCGGCAAACGGTAGCGATCCTGCGCGTACATCAGGCTCATCGGGCGATGGGGCAACTGGTAGTCCTGCAACAACGCCACCAGGTGACCATCCTTCAGGTCCTGGGCCACGAGCGCATCGGGCAGCATCACCACGCCCATCCCGGCCAGGGCGGCGCGATGCAGGCCCGAGGAGCTGTTGATCAGCATCGGTCCGTTTACCGGGACCTTGATCTCGCCTTCCGGGCCGTTGATCGGCCAGAGATCCTGGGCGAAGCGCCAGTCATCTCCTGCCAAATAGGCGAACGACAGGCAATCGTGCTGTTGCAGGTCGACGGGTTTTTCCGGCGTGCCTCGCCGGGCCAGGTAAGCAGGGGCGGCGCAGATGGTCAGGGTGTAGTCCACCAACGGACGGGCAATCAGTTTCGGGTCGGGATTGCCGAGTCGGATGGCGACGTCGAATCCATGTTCGAGCAGGTCCAGCCGCTGGTTGGTCAGCACCACGTCGAGCTTGACCTGGGCGAAGCGCCGGCTGAATTCGGCCAGCGCCGGCGCGAGGCGTTCGGAGCCGAAGGTCAGCGGCGCGGTGATGCGCAGGGTGCCGGTGGGCTCGCCCTGGGTCTGTTCGGCCAAGCGTTCGGAATCGGCCACCAGCCCCAGCACTTCCAGGCAACGCTGATAGTAGGTCGAGCCGAACTCGGTCAGGCGCTGGCGCCGGGTTGTACGGTTGATCAGGCGCACGCCGAGACGTTGCTCCAGTGCACGAAGATGATTGCCCACCATGGTGGTGGACATTTCGCACGCCTGGGCCGCCGCCGTCAGGCTTCCGGTTTCTACCACCTTCACGTAAACAGTCATTGCCTGGAATAAATCCATTATCAAGCTCAGCTTTTAAATGATTGAAGTAAAGCGGCGTTTATCCAGCCTTGGTGGCTAACCATACTGGAAAAAACCAACCCAATGGAGCTTGATGCCATGACCGCTGCCTGCCTGATGACCACTTACCAACCTCTGGCGCTGAGTTTCACCCATGGCTTGGGTACGCGCTTGTGGGACCAGGACGGCCGCGAGTACCTCGATGCGGTGGCGGGCGTGGCGGTGACCAATGTCGGCCACTCCCACCCTCGGCTGGTGGCCGCCATCAGCGAGCAGGCCGGCCTGCTGTTGCACACGTCCAACCTGTACAGCATCGATTGGCAACAACGCCTGGCGCAAAAGCTCACCCAACTGTCTGGGCTGGATCGGGCGTTTTTCAACAACTCGGGCGCCGAGGCCAACGAAACCGCGCTGAAACTGGCGCGCCTCTATGGCTGGCACAAGGGCATTGAGCAGCCATTGGTGGTCGTCATGGACAATGCCTTCCATGGACGCACCTTGGGCACAATGTCCGCCAGTGACGGCCCGTCCGTGCGGCTGGGCTACAACCGATTGCCGGGGGATTTCATCAAGGTGCCGTTCGGCGATCTGGCCGCGCTGGAAGCGATCCGGCAGGCTCATGCCGAGCGCATCGTCGCGGTATTGGTGGAACCGATCCAGGGCGAGAGCGGTGTGCAGCTCGCCCCAGCGGGTTACCTCAAGGCCTTGCGGCAGCTGTGCAGCCGGCGCGCGTGGCTGTTGATGCTCGACGAGATCCAGACGGGCATCGGTCGTACCGGCCAATGGTTCGCGTTCCAGCACGAGGGCATCGTGCCGGACGTCATGACCCTCGCCAAAGGCCTGGGCAACGGCGTGCCCATTGGGGCCTGCCTGGCACGGGGTAAGGCTGCCGAGCTGTTTACCCCAGGCAGTCATGGCAGTACCTTTGGCGGTAATCCGCTGGCCTGTCGGGTCGGCTGCACGGTGCTGGACATCATTGAGCAACAAGCGCTGGTGGACAATGCCAGGCACCAGGGCGAACAGTTGTTGAGTCGACTGCGCACCGAGTTGGCGGACAACCCGAATGTCTTGGCGATTCGCGGCCAGGGGTTGATGATTGGCATCGAACTCAAGCAACCGGTCCGCGACTTGGCCCTTCGCGCCGCCCAGGACCACGGTCTGCTGATCAATATCACCCGGGGCCAGACCATCCGCCTGCTGCCGCCGTTGACGATCGATGGGCGGGAAGTGGAGATGATTGTCCGGGGTGTCAGCCGCTGTCTGGCGCAGAGTTGAGGGGGCGTTCGCCCGGAGGACGGTTTTTTTATCGGTCAGCCGGGCGAAGCGCGACGCAGCGCGACGGAATTTTTAACGATTACCGCGTTCCAACGCCTGCCAGAGTCGATCGCCTACACTTTGGCATTCAGACTGAAAAACCAGGAGCATCTTCATGTTCACCTCGCGTCGCTTGATCGTTGTCGCAACTGCCGTGGCCCTGTTGTCCGGCTGTGCGTCGCCTAACCCCTACGATAACCAGGGCCAGGCCTCTACCGATTCGTCGGGCATGAGTAAAACCGCCAAGTACGGCGGACTCGGTGCACTGGCTGGGGCGTTGGCCGGTGCGGCCATCAGTCACGATAACCGCGGTAAGGGTGCGTTGATCGGTGCGGCGGTGGTGGGGGCTTCCGCGGCCGGCTACGGCTACTACGCCGACCAGCAGGAAAAGAAACTGCGCGCCAGCATGGCCAATACCGGCGTTGAAGTGCAGCGCCAGGGCGACCAAATCAAACTGATCATGCCGGGCAACATCACCTTCGCCACCGACTCGGCGAACATCGCGTCCAGCTTCTACCAACCGCTGAACAACCTGGCCAACTCCCTCAGGGAGTTCAACCAGAACCAGATCGAAATCGTCGGCTACACCGACAGCACCGGCAGCCGCCAGCACAACATGGACCTGTCCCAGCGCCGTGCCCAGAGCGTGGCGACCTACCTGACGTCCCAGGGTGTCAGCGGCGCCAATCTGACGGCCCGCGGTGCCGGCCCGGACAACCCGGTGGCGAGCAACGCCGACGTCAATGGCCGTGCACAGAACCGTCGGGTCGAGGTCAACCTCAAGGCGATTCCGGGGCAGCAGTACCAGGCACCGCAGCAGTAGGGCCAGACTTATCAGCAGTATCCTTGATCGATGGGCTGTAGGTGAAAAAGGTGTAAACCTATTTCAGGACTAGACACTTCATCTAGTCCTGGTGTCACGCTTGTTTTCCTTGCAGCTCTTTCATTGACGAGGGTGGCCAATTCGGTGATTTCAGCGCTTGCAGGAATCGCTGGGTTTGCTCGAGGACGCCACCCGTCAGGGCATATTCGTCCAAGGTCTGGGTGCCTGCCGGATCGTCGTGTCGGATCAATTGCCCGCATTGGTTGTGGGCCGCGAAATCATCATCGGCATCGGCATCGGCATCGGCATAACGCTCGGTGCAGCGAGCGGCTTCGCCTTTGCCTTGTTCGAAAACAGCCAGCGGGCGTAGCAGGTCGTCATAGTAAATCCGCCGCTGAGTCTCGCGGCTGTCCCAAGCCTGAACAAGCTGATCGCCATCGCCGAGGGGCACTGAACATCCAGTGTCGTCTCTTCTTCAAAGCAGCTATGACAGGGAACTAGCGCTATGCGCTCACATCTTCATTGCTCTTGCCATCAGGCAGCGTTACTTTGGAAAAATCGTTGTAAATATCCGCGTTTTGTTCCGAAACTAAACACGTCATGGTCAATTTTTTGTTGTACTGCTGCGCGTGTCTCGGTAATTCGACCCAGGAAAGCTTTGGTTTCCAATTTTGAAAGTGTAGAGAATTTTTCAGCTAACAAATTTTTCCAGTCTTTTATGGTTGTGTTGTTGAACTTCTCCCAGGTTTCGGTGTTAAAGACTTCTGAAAGCTCAATGTTGTTCAAGTTGTAGGTGGCATTTTTCTTTTCGGAAAAAGCTGATTCGTGATCAATGAGATAGATGTTTCCTTGGGTATCCCAAAGCTGGTTGCCAGAATTGTCATCGAATTCATTGATCAAGTAGTAAAAGAGTTTTGCTCTTTCGGGTAATGCATGTCGCTCTTTGGTGTTTGTGCTGGTGTTCGTAACTCTCTGCTGGATCATTGACTTCGCCTTCGCTTGAGTTGGCGGTACGAAATGAAAGCCGAGTCGCTCGCTTACTTCATAAGCAAAAGCCTCACTCTGTGATTCTTTTGGTGATTGCATTTTTTTAACAAGAAATTGTATTCCCTGTACATCGGAGTCAGCTTGGTAAATTGAATTGTTACCCCGAGACTGGAGCACAGTCATCGATGTCAGATCGACCTGAGGTATAAGTGAATGAACCCATGCATTGATTATTGATGCGTCGGATGTAGATTCAATACGAGCGGTAGCAAGGGCTTCGGCATATCGTTCTTGATTAAGCAGGCGCCCGACGGAGTTAGAAGTAATGAGCTCCGCTGGAAATTTTATAAGGCCCTGTGCATCTACAAAGTTCATCGGTGCGTTCGAGATAAAACAAAATAAGTTCAGCCCATCCACACCACCAGCCGGATCCGGATTAACCCACCGCTGCAACCACACCGCGTAATACCTGAACCCATAATAATAGAGCCCCGTCGCATCCCGCTCTTTCGCTGAATAACGCACCGTCTTGTAACTCGCTTCCACTTCACTGCGCCCGGCAAACCAGGCCGTGCCGCCGAATGGGTGATAGGTTTCCTGGCTGATTATCTCGGCCTCGCTATCCAATTCCAGGCTGCTGGAACCCAGATGGTCGGTCAGGTTGTAGCGGTACTGATCGTTGGAAATACCGGCAGGTGGTACCCTTTCCCAATGTAGTACCTGCATCGCGCGGCGTCCGGCCTGTACGCAGATCACTTGCAACACTTCGCCCTTGCCTGCGTGAGTACGAATTTCCAGGTCCGGCAAATAACGAACTTCCGAAGTCAGCGAGCGGGCATTGGTTTGGATCGAGCGGACTTTGCGCCGTCGCATTCCATCGCTGCCGTATAAATACAGCTCGCGATCATCCTCGGAACCTTCACGTTCAACCGGCCGCACCTCGCGCAACTGATTGCGCAGATCCCAAGCCATCGCTTGTCCCGGTTGCAACTCCAGTAAGTTGCCGTTGCCGTCAAATGCGGCGGCTATCTCGTCTTCGGTCGGTGGCGGGCCGTTCCGTTCCGGGAGACAGCGGTTGCTGTAGCGCGCCGCCGTCAGTTTGCGGCTGTGGCTTTGCGGGCCGACATGGATCAGTTCTAGCAAATTACCGCCCGCGTCGTAGTGATACGTTTGCTCATAGTTGGCGACGGCGCCCGGATCGTCGAAGCGGTTGAATTGCGGCCCTCGGTTGGCACTGCCAGCCTCCCAGCCGGTGGCCCTGATCAGTTGATAAAGGCTGTCGTAGTCATAACGGTTGATCGGTTCAACCCGCTGGTTGGCGAAATAGCGAACCGGCAGGGCAGCGTCTTCGATGCTCAGCACATTGCCCACCGGGTCGTAGGCGTAGCGAAGATCCTGCAGCGGTTCGTCGGCATTGCGGGTGGCGTGTAATCGCAGCAGGCGTCCGTCCTCGGCACGGTAATTCAGTGTGCTGATTACGCCGTTACCTGCGGTTTCCTGTTCGACTTGGCCGTAGGGGTTGTAGGCGAGGGCGCTGACCAGCGTTTGAGGCGTGGCCTGACCGCTCAGTTGCAGATGGCTGGCGAACAACTGGCCATCGACGGTGTAATCGAACAGTTGCCGATTGCCTTTGGCATCGATCTGCTCCAGCACATCGCCCAGCGAGTTGAAGCGCGTCGCGCTGGTTGCCGATTGCGCCACGGGTTCCAAGAGTTCGTCGCGCTCCGGCAACCCAAATGGCCAATCCGGTGGTTCCAGCGCTCGCAGGAATCGCTGGGTTTGCTTGAGGACGCCGCCCGTCAGGGCATATTCGTCCAGGGTTTGGCTGCCCGCTGGATCGTCGTGTCGAATCAATTGCCCGCATTGGTTGTGGGCGGCGAAATCGTCATTGGCGTTGGCGTATGCATAACGCTCGGTGCAGCGAGCGACTTCGCCTTTGCCCTGTTCAAAAACGGCCAGCGGGCGTAGCAGGTCGTCATAGTCAATCCGCCGCTGAGTCTCGCGGCTGTCCCAGCTTTGAACAAGCTGATCGCCGTCGCCGAACAGGCTGATACGTTCGCCGGCGTCGACGCTGAGCGAACCCAGTACTTTGCCGGATAACGAATAGTGGTTGGATGAATTGGCGGGTGCGGTTTTTGAACTGAGTGCCCACAGCCTGGGATCCCACTGTTTGACCAGGCGCCCGATTGCGTCGTGAGCGCTGCGGTTGATTCGTTCTTCGGGGGCCGCCGTTTCGATGGAGCGGTAGTAAGCAACTGAACGTACATCGAGCCCGCGAGGATCCACTACGGCCAAGGTAGGTGTGTGGACGTGAATGCTGGCGGTAAACCTCGACATGCTCAAACCTCTTTTAACCTTCAACTAGGAAGCTAATAGACTCGATGGATTCCCCAATGAGGACTCTTCCAACGTATCGTTCTCATCCTCCGAAATCCCATACCACCCCAAATACCGCTGACGCCGCCAATACCCCATGGCCGTCACGGTCAACGTAGGCCGCCCGAGCGGATCGTAGAATTGCTGGTCGCAATGC
>NZ_CAXAPG010000024.1:0-85999 GCF_963970585.1 Pseudomonas sp. RL_105y_Pfl2_101 | reverse complement strand
GTGAGCCGCCGTCAGGGCGGAACCCTAAGCAGCCGTTACCGCAGCAATGGATATGTACCCCACCAACAAAACCCTGGCCGGCTGTCAGGCCGCCTTCGCGAGCAGGCTCGCTCCCACAGTTGGATCGGAGTATGACCGGGAGAGCCAGGTCGGCTGTCAGGCCGCCTCGCGAGCAAGCTTTGCTCCCACAGGCCTGACGGGTGTGTGACCGGACAGCCTCGCCCCCGAAACGACAAGGCGCCACCCAGGGAAGCCGCAGGTTGCGACGAGTACCACCCTCAACTTATGGGCAATGACGGTGCAACGCGCGTCCCTCCCTAACGCACGAATGCCGGCACACATGCTCCAGCAGAAAAGGATCAAGACCATCGTCAGCATGAGTGAAGCAAGCACATCAAGCGTGCAAAAACTGGCGAACATGCTGCAATGATTTACATCGAGTCCTCCGATAACCCGACAACTGACTGGAGCGATAAACAGGGATTTCAAACTCAGCCCATTCGGCCTCACACCCGTCTACGGCGCGGGTTTGAAGAAGCAACACCCGCCCATTTCCGGTGCATTGCGGCCGCCAAACGCACCCGAAAAGAGCGCGATTTACCTCGAAAAAACACGCGCAAACGATCAAATGCGCCGAAAGTTACACGGATGCGACATTAAGGTACGTTCGTACCACTGTTTCGGGTTTGTGACCGCTCTGGATCTTGCATTGGGTATGGGGCCTGCATAAGTATCCGCAGGACGACTCACGAGGTCGCCCTCAAATCCAAAAATGACAACAAATCATGAGGCCAACATGCTTAAACAAGCGGTCATTCCGTTTTTAGTCGGCGCAAGCTTATTAGCCAGCGCACCTTTCGCCCAAGCCGCGACTAACCTGGTGTTCTGCTCCGAAGGGAGCCCGGCCGGTTTTGACCCTGGTCAGTACACCACCGGAACCGACTTCGACGCCTCTGCAGAGACCATGTTCAACCGCCTGACCCAGTTTGAACGCGGCGGCACCGCTGTGATTCCTGGCCTGGCAACCAAGTGGGATATTTCCGAAGACGGCCTGACCTACACCTTCCACCTGCGTGAAGGTGTCAAGTTCCACACCACCCCGTACTTCAAGCCGACCCGCGAATTCAACGCCGACGACGTGCTGTTCACCTTCGATCGCATGATCAGCAAGGATGACCCGTTCCGTAAGGCCTACCCGACCGAGTTCCCGTACTTCACCGACATGGGGATGGACACCAACATCACCAAGATCGATAAAGTCGACGACCACACCGTCAAGTTCACCCTCAAGGATGTCGACGCCGCGTTCATCCAGAACATGGCCATGAGCTTCGCCTCGATCCAGTCCGCCGAATACGCCGCCCAGTTGCTCAAGGAAGGCAAGCCCGCGGACATCAACCAGAAGCCGGTCGGCACCGGCCCGTTCGTGTTCAAGAGCTACCAGAAAGACTCCAACATCCGCTACACCGGGAACAAGGACTACTGGAAGCCTGACGACGTGAAGATCGACAACCTGATCTTCGCCATCACCACCGACCCGTCGGTGCGCATGCAGAAGCTCAAGAAAAACGAATGCCAGATCACCCTCTTCCCACGCCCGGCCGACCTCAAGTCCCTGAAGGAAGATAAAGCGCTGAAAATGCCTGACCAGGCGGGTTTCAACCTGGGCTACATCGCTTACAACGTGATGGACAAGATCAAGGGCAGCAATGAGCCAAACATTCTGGCCGACCTGAAAGTTCGCCAGGCGCTGGACATGTCGGTCAACAAGCCGCAGATCATCGATTCGGTCTACCAGGGCGCTGGCCAGCTGGCTGTCAACGCCATGCCGCCAACCCAATGGTCCTACGACACCACCATCAAGGACGCCAAGTACGACCCTGAGAAAGCCAAGGCGCTGCTCAAGGAAGCCGGCGTCAAGGAAGGCACCAACATCACCCTGTGGGCGATGCCGGTGCAGCGTCCGTACAACCCGAACGCCAAGCTGATGGCCGAGATGCTGCAGTCCGACTGGAAGAAAATCGGCCTGAACGTCAACATCGTCAGCTACGAATGGGGCGAGTACATCAAGCGTTCCAAGGGCGGCGAGAACCAGGCGATGATCATCGGCTGGAGCGGCGACAACGGTGACCCGGACAACTGGCTCAACGTGCTGTTCGGCTGCGACTCGCTGGCCGGCAACAACTTCTCCAAATGGTGCGACAAGAAATTCGACGGTCTGGTCAAGGAAGCCAAGCGCACCACCGACCAAGCCAAGCGCACCGAACTGTACAAACAGGCACAACACGTCCTCAAGGATGCCGTGCCAATGACACCTATCGCTCACTCGACGGTGTATCAACCCATGCGCGCCAACGTTCAGGATTTCAAGATCAGCCCATTTGGCTTGAACTCCTTCTACGGCGTCAGCGTCAGCAAATAAAGACAGGCAACGGCGGCGTCCTCAACGTCGCCGTTGCTGTATCTGCCGAGACCAAGACCCAGGAAACCGCCTACATCCAAAAGCACTGCATACCACAGCAGTTGGTTTAGGACGTGTCGCCCTTTCCCATAAGTCTTCCAGGCATTACGCATTTACCGCCTGGCCCACGACGCCTCCCGTCGAGGCCTGGACGGCTTGCTGATCCTGCGGCATCGCGACGCAATGGAATGAGCTCAGTGTTCCGGACCTGTCCCCGGAAGGACACCGGTTCACTGTTAAAACACCCCGAACGAGAGAGGGAGCGTCATGCGCCATACCTTGGTTTTATCCGCATTGCTGAGCACCGGCCTGTTGGCCACGACATCCGCAGCCCAGGCTGCTGGCAGCAGCCTGGTGTTCTGTTCCGAAGGCAGCCCCGCTGGCTTCGACACCGCGCAATACACCACGGCCACCGACAACGATGCCGCCGAGCCGCTGTACAACCGCCTGGCCGAGTTTGAAAAAGGTGCGACCAATGTCGTCCCAGGGCTGGCAACAAGCTGGGACATTTCCGAAGACGGCCTGAAGTACACGTTTCACCTGCGCGAAGGGGTGAAGTTTCATACCACCAACTACTTCACACCGACCCGGGATTTCAACGCCGACGACGTAGTGTTCACCTTCAACCGCATGCTTGACCCGCAGCACCCGTTCCGCAAGGCCTACCCCACCGAGTTCCCGTACTTCAACGGCATGAGCCTGAACAAGAACATCGCCAAGGTGGAAGCGACCGGGCCGCTGACCGTGGTCATGACCCTCAACAGCGTGGACGCCGCGTTCATCCAGAACATCGCCATGAGTTTTGCCGCGATCCTGTCGGCCGAGTACGCCGACCAGTTGCTCAAGAGCGGCAAGCCGAGCGACATCAACCAGAAACCGATCGGCACCGGGCCGTTCGAGTTCAAGAGCTACCAGAAAGACTCCAACATCCGCTACGTTGCCAACCAGCAGTACTGGGCGCCGGAACGGGTCAAGCTCAACAACCTGATCTTCTCCATCAACACCGACGCATCGGTACGGGTGCAGAAGCTCAAGGCCAACGAATGCCAAGTCACCCTGCATCCGCGTCCGGCCGATGTGCCGGCCTTGAAGAACGACCCCAAGTTGCAACTGATCGAGAAACCCGGCTTCAACCTCGGTTATATCGCCTATAACACCCGCCACAAGCCGTTCGACCAGGTCGAAGTGCGCCAGGCGCTGGACATGGCGGTGAACAAGCAAGGCATTCTCAACGCCGTGTACCAGGGGGCGGGGCAACTGGCGGTCAACGCCATGCCGCCGACCCAATGGTCCTACGACGAGACCATCAAGGACGCTCCCTACAACCCGGAAAAAGCCAAGGAGTTGCTCAAGGCCGCCGGGGTCAAGGACGGCACCGAAATCACCCTCTGGGCCATGCCCGTGCAACGCCCCTACAACCCCAACGCCAAGCTGATGGCCGAAATGCTCCAGGCCGACTGGGCGAAGATCGGCCTGAAGGTGAAGATCGTCAGCTACGAATGGGGCGAGTACATCAAGCGCACCAAGAACGGCGAGCACGACATCAGCCTGATCGGCTGGACCGGTGATAACGGCGACCCGGACAACTGGCTGGGCACGCTGTACAGCTGCGACGCCATTGGCGGCAACAACTACTCCATGTGGTGTGACCCGGACTACGACAAGCTGATCAAGCAGGCCAAGGTCGTCACCGACCGCGACCAGCGCACCGTGCTCTACAAGCAGGCCCAGCAGTTGCTCAAGCAGCAAGTGCCGATCACCCCTGTTGCCCACTCGACGGTCAACCAGCCACTGAGTGGCAAAGTCGAAGGGTTCAAGGTCAGCCCCTTCGGTCGCAACGTGTTCTCGGGCGTCAGCCTGAACCCATAACCGTATAGCCACACAGCGAGGGTTTCCGTTGAAGCCCTCACGCAGACGTCTTGCCATAATTCGCCGATCAGGCGCCATGCAAACGTTTGCTAGCTGTGATTGAGTTGCAAAAACCGATAGCCGTATCACCAAAAAAGAACGGCATTAAAAAGAAAAAAAGGAGCTTTACCCATGAAACTGAGTAGCACCGCGTTACTGGCCCTGGCCATCAGCAGCATCACCGCCACGGCGTATGCTGAATCCCAGAGCCAGGCGGTCACCCCGGTGACCCTCAAGACCACCAGCGAGCAAAGCGAAGCCAAGGGCTTCATCGACGGCCAATCCGTCAGTGGCAGCACACGCAACTGGTACGCCAACGAGCAATTCAAGCGCGGCGCGAAACTCACCTATCGCAAGAACGGCGAAGCACGCGAGACCGACCGCCGTATCAACTGGCTGCAAGGCACCATCATCAAGTACAACTCGGGCTTCACCGAAGGCACCGTGGGCTTCAGCACCGAGCTGGCCGCCTACAACGTCATCGCCCTGGACCAGGATCGCAAGGACCTGGCGTCCAACAATGGCGGTGCACCGACCACCCGTCCTGGCGCCGGTAACAACCGTACCCTGACCCGCGAAGGCGGCGACGCCGTAGGCCAGTGGAGCAAACTGGGTCTGGCCAACGTCAAGGCCCGCGTTTCCAACACCACCCTGACTGCCGGCCGCCAGAACTTCAACAGCCCGATGGTCGACGTCATCGGCAACCGTGCCCTGCCCTCCAGCTTCCAGGGTGTGAGCCTGCACAGCGAAGAGTTCGAAAACCTGGGCTTCGACATCGCCACCTTCGACCGCAACTCGCCACGTACCGAAGAGAGCCAGCGCAAATTCCGTTCCGAATACGGCGACAGCAGCGTTGAAACCGATCACGTCAACACGGCAGGCATCACCTACCAGCCTCTGGCCAGCCTGAAGACCAGCCTCTGGGCGACCCAGGCTGAAGACATGTGGAACCAGTACTACTTCGGCGCCACCCACGAGCTGGGCGACAGCTCGATGCTGAGCCTGACCACCGGCCTGAACTACTACAAGACCATGGATTCGGGCAAAAGCAAACTGGGCGAGATCGACAACGACACCTACTCCCTGTCGTTCGGCCTGACGCACCAGGCCCATAGCCTGACGTTCTCGTACCAGGAAGTGAACGGTAACGAGTACTTCGACTATCTGCACGAAACCAACGGCATCTACCTGGCCAACTCCCTGCTGTCGGACTTCAACGGCCCGAACGAGAAATCCTTCCAGATCGCCTACGGCCTGAACATGGCCGAATACGGCGTGCCGGGCCTGAAGTTCAACATCTACCAGGCGCGCGGCTGGGGCATCGACGGTACTCACTACAACAGCACCGGTTATAGCGATGTACGGGCCATGGACGGTGAGCACCACTACGAATACGGCATCGGCGCATCCTATGCCGTACAGAGCGGCCCACTGAAAGCCACCGCGATCCGTGCGACCTACACCGCGCACCGCGCCAGCGACAATCAGGCCGACGGCAGCCTCAACGAGTTCCGCCTGGTCACCATCATCCCGTTCAACATTCTCTAAACTGCCACCGGGCGGTCGACTCACAAGGTCGCCCGCCCGGTCTTTTGCCAATTACCCGATTGCAGAGGATTGACGATGAACATGATCCCCCTACGCGCCGCCATCGCCGCTGCGCTGCTGAGTGTCGCCGTTGGCGCCTCGGCCAAACCCCTGGTGGTTTGCACAGAAGCCAGCCCGGAAGGCTTCGACATGGTCCAGTACACGACTGCAGTCACCGCCGACGCCGTGGCGGAAACCATTTTCAATCGCCTGGCCGATTTCAAGCCCGGCACCACCGAAGTGATTCCGGCCCTGGCCGAATCCTGGGACATCAGTGACGATGGCCTGACGTACACCTTCCACCTGCGCAAGGGCGTCAAGTTCCACGCCACCGACTACTTCAAGCCGACCCGCGACATGAACGCCGACGACGTGGTCTGGAGCTTCCAGCGCCAGCTGGACCCGAATCACCCCTGGCACAAACTGTCGAGCGTGGGTTTCCCGTACTTTGAAAGCATGGGTTTCAAGGAACTGCTCAAGAGCGTCGAGAAAGTCGACGAGCACACGGTCAAGTTCAGTCTGACCCGCCGTGAAGCGCCGTTCCTGGCCGACATCGCCATGGCCTTCTCCTCGATCTACCCAGCCGAGTACGCCGATCAGTTGCTCAAGGCCGGCAAGACCGGCGATCTCAACAGCAAGCCAATCGGCACCGGGCCGTTCGTCTTCCAGCGCTACAACAAGGATGCCCAGGTGCGCTTCAAGGCCAACCCGGATTACTTCCGTGGCAAGCCGCCGGCGGATGCGCTGATATTGGCCATCGCCACCGACAACAACGTGCGCATGCAGAAGCTCAAGACCAACGAGTGCCAGATCGCGCTGTACCCCAAACCCGATGACATCCCCAGCATCAAGAAAGACCCGAACCTGAAGGTCGCCGAGCTGGATGCGATGACCGTTTCCTACACCGCCCTGAACACCAGCCACAAATACATGAGCGACGTGCGGGTGCGCAAAGCCATCGACCTGGCCTTCGACAAGGAAGCCTACGTCAACGCGCTGTTCGGCAAGGGCAACGCCACGGTGGCGGTCAACCCGTACCCGTCGACCCTGCTGGGTTTCAACCACGACCTGAAGAACCCGACCCGCGACCTGGACAAGGCTCGCCAATTGCTCAAGGAAGCCGGCGTGCCGGAAGGCACCGTGTTCACCCTGTTCACCCGCAACGGCGGCGGCCCGACCAACCCCAACCCGATGCTCGGCGCGCAGATGATGCAGGCCGACCTGGCGAAAGTCGGGATCAAGGTCGATATCCGCGTAATGGAATGGGGCGAAATGCTCAAGCGCGCGAAAAACGGCGAGCACGACATGGTGTCCGCCGGATGGGCGGGCGACAACGGCGACCCGGATAACTTCCTGACGCCTATGCTCAGCTGCGAGGCCGCCAAGAACGGCGAGAACTACGCGCGCTGGTGCAACGAGAAATTCCAGGCGCTGATCGACCAGGCTCGCGCCACTGTGAGCCCTGAAGAACGCATCAAGCTCTATGAACAGGCCCAGGTGATTTTCAACCAGGACCAACCGTGGATCAGCATGGCCCACACCCGTATGTTCACCGCAATGCGCAACAACGTAGAGGGCTATGTGATTAGCCCGCTCACCACCAACAACTTCGCCACCACTCAGGTGAAGTAGATCAGAAAACGCTCGGTATCCCTTATCCGAGGGCTACCGAGCACGCCTAACCGGCTGATGAGGTACACCTGAAGATGTTTAGTTTTATTGCCCGCCGACTGGGATTGTTGATCCCCACGTTCTTCGGCATCACCTTGCTGACCTTCGCGTTGATTCGCATGATCCCCGGCGACCCCGTGGAAGTGATGATGGGCGAACGTCGGGTCGATCCCGAAATGCATGCACAGGCAATGGAACGCCTTGGCCTCAATAAACCACTGTATGCCCAGTACCTGGACTACATCGGCAAACTGGCCCAGGGCGATCTCGGCGAATCGCTGCGTACCCGTGAAAGCGTATGGACAGAGTTCAGTTCCCTGTTTCCCGCGACCCTGGAACTGTCCATGGCCGCGCTGTTGTTCGCCGGTATCCTGGGCCTGCTGGCCGGGGTGATAGCGGCACTCAAGCGAGGGTCCCTGTTCGACCATGGGGTGATGGGCATCTCCCTGGCGGGATACTCGATGCCGATCTTCTGGTGGGGCCTGATCCTGATCATGTTCTTCTCGGTGTCCCTGGGCTGGACGCCGGTGTCGGGACGGATCGACCTGCTCTACGACATCGAGCCGAAAACCGGCTTCATGCTGATCGACACCCTACTGACCGATGAGCCGGGGGCGTTCCTCGACGCCCTGCACCACCTGATCCTGCCAGCCATCGTGCTGGGCACCATTCCGCTGGCGGTGATCGCCCGCATGACCCGCTCCTCGATGCTTGAAGTGCTGCGCGAAGACTACATCCGCACCGCCCGCGCCAAGGGCCTGTCGCCTTCGCGGGTGGTGTTCGTGCATGGCCTGCGCAACGCGCTGATCCCGGTGCTGACAGTGGTCGGCCTGCAAGTCGGCACGCTGCTGGCCGGTGCGGTCCTGACCGAAACGATCTTCTCCTGGCCGGGCATCGGCAAGTGGCTGATCGAAGCCATCGGCGCCCGGGACTATCCCGTGGTGCAGAACGGCATCCTGTTAATCGCCTGCCTGGTGATTCTGGTCAACTTCGTCGTGGACGTCCTCTACGGCTTTGCCAACCCACGCATCCGTCACCAGCGCTGAGATCAAAACCATGAGTACTCCAACTACCGCGGTAGCAGTCGATCAAAGCCTGCTGTACCCGTCCCCGTACAAAGAATTCTGGCAAGCGTTTTCCCGCAACAAGGGCGCCGTCGCCGGCCTGCTGTTCATGACCCTGATCGTGTTCTGCGCGCTCTTCGCGCCGTGGGTCGCCCCCCATGACCCGAGCGAGCAGTACCGCGACTTTTTGCTGACCCCGCCGGTCTGGCTCGAAGGCGGTCAACTGCAGTTTTTGCTGGGCACCGACGAACTGGGGCGCGATTTGCTCTCGCGACTGATCCAGGGGTCGCGCCTCTCGCTGCTGATCGGCTTGTCGTCGGTGGTGATGTCGCTGATCCCGGGCATCCTGCTGGGGCTGTTCGCCGGGTTCTTCCCGCGCATCCTCGGCCCGACCATCATGCGCCTGATGGACATCATGCTCGCCCTGCCGTCCTTGCTGCTGGCCGTGGCGATCGTCGCCATCCTCGGCCCAGGCCTGATCAACACCGTGATCGCCATCGCCATCGTTTCGCTGCCGTCCTACGTGCGCCTGACCCGGGCCGCCGTGATGGGCGAACTGAACCGCGACTACGTGACCGCCGCCCGCCTGGCCGGTGCCGGCCTGCCGCGCCTGATGTTCATCACCGTGCTGCCCAACTGCATGGCACCACTGATCGTCCAGGCAACGCTGAGCTTTTCCTCGGCGATCCTCGACGCCGCCGCCCTGGGCTTCCTCGGCCTTGGCGTGCAACCGCCCACCCCTGAGTGGGGCACCATGCTGGCTTCGGCCCGTGACTACATTGAACGCGCCTGGTGGGTCGTGAGCCTGCCTGGCTTGACCATTTTGCTCAGCGTGCTGGCAATCAACCTGATGGGCGACGGGCTGCGCGATGCGCTGGACCCGAAACTCAAGAATGCCGCCTGAGGAGATTCCCATGTCACTGCTAGAAATCAAGAATCTCAACGTTCGCTTCGGCGATGCCACCGCTGTGCCGGTGGTCGACGGCCTGAACCTGAGCGTAGAAAAAGGCGAAGTCCTGGCCATCGTCGGCGAATCGGGCTCCGGTAAATCCGTGACCATGATGGCGCTGATGGGGCTGATCGAACACCCCGGCATCGTCACCGCCGACGCGCTGAACTTCGACGGCAAGAACATGCTCAAGCTGAGCAACCGCCAGCGCCGGCAGATCGTCGGCAAGGACCTGGCGATGGTCTTCCAGGACCCGATGACCGCCCTCAACCCCAGCTACACCGTGGGTTTCCAGATCGAAGAAGTGCTGCGCCTGCACCTGAAGATGTCCGGCAAGGCCGCGCGTAAACGCGCCATCGAACTGCTGGAAAAAGTCGAGATCCCGGGCGCCGCCAGCCGCATGAACGCCTACCCTCACCAACTGTCCGGTGGCATGAGCCAGCGTGTGGCGATTGCCATGGCGATTGCCGGCGAGCCGAAACTGTTGATCGCCGACGAACCGACCACCGCCCTGGACGTGACCATCCAGGCACAAATCATGGACCTGCTGCTGGCCCTGCAAAAAGAGCAGGACATGGGCCTGGTGCTGATCACCCATGACCTCGCCGTGGTGGCTGAAACCGCCCAGCGCGTGTGCGTGATGTACGCCGGCCAAGCGGTGGAAGTGGGCCAGGTGCCGGGGCTGTTCGACGTTCCGGCCCACCCCTACAGCGAAGCGCTGCTGGCGGCGATTCCGGAGCACAGCATGGGCGCCGAACGCCTGGCGACCTTGCCCGGCATCGTGCCCGGTCGCTACGACCGCCCACAAGGTTGCCTGCTGTCGCCGCGCTGCCCGTATGTGCAAGACAACTGTCGTCAACAACGCCCGGCCCTCGATCCGAAATCCAACAGCCTCGCCCGCTGCTTCTACCCGTTGAACCAGGAGGTGGCGTGATGGCCGTCGTACTTACCGCCCGTGACCTGACCCGTCATTACGAAGTGTCCCGTGGCATGTTCAAGGGCCATGCGAACGTGCGCGCCCTCAACGGTGTGTCGTTCGAACTGGAAGCCGGCAAGACCCTGGCCGTGGTGGGCGAGTCCGGTTGCGGCAAATCCACCCTCGCACGGGCCCTGACGTTGATCGAAGAGCCGTCCTCCGGCTCCTTGAAAATCGCCGGCCAGGAAGTGGCCGGCGCCAACAAGGCCGAACGCAAGCAATTGCGCAAAGACGTGCAGATGGTCTTCCAAAGCCCTTATGCGTCCCTCAACCCACGGCAGAAAATCGGTGATCAACTGGCTGAGCCATTGCTGATCAACACCAACCTGTCGGCCACCGAGCGGCGCGAGAAAGTCCAGGCGATGATGAAGCAGGTGGGCTTGCGCCCCGAGCATTACCAGCGCTACCCGCACATGTTCTCCGGCGGCCAGCGCCAGCGCATCGCCCTGGCCCGCGCCATGATGCTGCAACCCAAGGTGCTGGTGGCGGACGAACCGACGTCGGCGCTGGACGTGTCGATCCAGGCCCAGGTGCTGAACCTGTTCATGGACTTGCAGGAAGAGTTCAACACCGCTTACGTGTTCATTTCCCACAACCTGGCGGTGGTGCAGCACGTCGCCGACGACGTGATGGTGATGTACCTCGGCCGCCCAGTGGAAATGGGCCCCAACGAGAACATCTACAGCCGCCCGTTGCACCCGTACACCCAAGCGCTGCTGTCGGCCACCCCAACCATCCACCCGGACCCGAACAAGCCGAAGATCAAGATCGTCGGCGAACTGCCCAACCCGCTCAACCCGCCGTCCGGCTGCGCCTTCCACAAGCGCTGCCCGTACGCGACCGAGCGTTGCAAGACTGAAGAGCCGGCGTTGCGCCCGCTCGATAATCGGCTGGTGGCGTGTCACTACGCCGAGCAGTTCCTCGACGGCGCGGCGTAGGAGCTGCGTAGGAGCTGCCGAGTGCAACGAGGCTGCGATCTTTCCAAGGACACTTGAATCCCAAGCGAAAGATCAAAAGATCGCAGGCTTCGCCAGCTCCTACAGAGTCCAGCAAGCTCCCTCGCCACGGGAAATAAAAAACCCTCCAGCCCGACCAGGCTGGAGGGTTTTTTATGTTGGATATCTACGTCTGGCTATCGCCCTCTTCATCTTCATCATCGTCCGGCGTATCAATCGGCGAAGCATCATCCTCGCCATCGTCCGGATCACCGGCGTCCGCATCGGTCGCGGCAAGCATCAACTCACCTTGAACCACCGAGCCACTCGACGCGTGCTGCTCATGCTCATCGCACTCCGCCCACGCCGCTGTGGAGCCCAGGGACAGCATCACCAACACCTTCAGCAAAAACATCATGCGTAGCAGCTTACTCATAGCCATTTCCCTCTTTTCCGGATAAAGCCGGGGCCCGACGGTGCTCAAGAAAATCTAGTTCTGAACAGGCCGGTTCACCAGATAGGACGCTGCCGAACCACCAGAAATGCCACTACCCGACAGATTGGTTTCGAATAAGTGTTATCTCCAAACCCACTAACACTCAAAAACCAGCGTGGGAGCAAGGCTTGCCCGCGAAGAGGCCGGCACATCCAACATCCAGGCAAGCTGACCCACCGCTTTCCCGAGCAGGCTTTGCTCCCACAGGTTGGGTCCGCATGACAATGGTGCTGACACCCGCCCCCTTAATGGCTACGCATTAAGCCTTACAGACAAATACCCAGTAACATGGAGCGCTAGTCCTGAGGCTACATCGTCTTGCACCTTTGCCTACAACTCAGCCAGAATCCGCCGGCTTGTGCGCCTTGATCCGTATCGGTAGCTTGGTTCCCGTCACTGCTCATCAGTGATCGGGTTTAGCGACCCGAATCGGTATGGATGCAACAGCGCTTCTGATTTCATTGTGGATGTCATGTCTGCAATCGTTGCAATGGCGGCTGTGCGCGGGAGACCTTTGGGTCTGCCGGGCTCCTGTACCCCCGGTTCGCTAACCTGCGTCCAGCCGCCACCCCTACTTGCTTAGCGACAAGTCATGGCGGCTCAATCAGGTTCAGGAGATTCACCATGTTCAAAGCCACACCCAACCCGCCAGAATCAGACCCCACCTCGTCCTACTCAAGCCTCGACCCGGAAAAATTCCACGAAGCCACTGAACGGGCGCTCGATTATTACTTGAAGCCGGAACAAGCCAAAGCCAAGAAAGAGCCGCGAGCAGCTCAGCTCTTGACCGTCGTGGAGGGGATTGATAGCGAAAGCCTACTCGCCAACCTCAGCGAAAACCTGGCCTCCGCCAACGCCATGATCAGCGACTTGGCATTCGACCTTGAAGGCTCTCGCCGGCATGTTGCGATGGGGATCCTGCAAGTGATTGAGGTGAGTGAGCTGCTGGCGAATCGGGCGCTGGATATTGCCGATCCGCGTTAGCAACCTACCCATGCAAGCTGACTTGCCGCCATCGCGAGCAGGCTCGCTCCCACAGAGAATCTGTGCCGAACACAAATTTTCTGTTCTCTGAAGATCCAGCGTGGGAGCGGGCTTGCTCGCGAAGAGGTCGGCACATCCAACATCCAGGCGAGCTGACCCACCGCTTTCGCGAGCAAGCCCGCTCCCACAGGGGACTATGGATGACCGGGAAATTGAGGACTGGCACAAAACCAGTGTGGGAGCGAGCCTGCTCGCGATGGCGTCGGCACATCCAACACCCAGGCAAGCTGACACTCCGCTATCGCGAGCAGGCTAGCTCCCACAGGGGATCTGTGCAGAACACAAGCTTCTGCCCACTGAAGATCCAGTGTGGGAGCGGGCTTGCCCGCGAAGAGGCCAGCACATCCAACATCCAGGCCAGCTGACCCACCGCCATCGCGAGCAAGCTTTGCTCCCACAGAGGAAACTGTGCCAAACACAAGTTCCTTGCCCACTGAAGATCCAGTGCGGGAGCGGGCTTGCTCGCGAAGAGGCCGGTACAGCCAACATCCAGGCCAGCTGACCCACCGCTTCCGCGAGCAAGCTTTGCTTCCACAGAGGAAACTGTGCCAAACACAAGTTTCTTGCCCACTGAAGATCCAGTGTGGGAGCGAGCCTGCTCGCGAAGAGGCCGGCATATCCAACATCCTGGCAAGCTGACCCACCGCTATCGCGAGCAAGCTTTGCTCCCACAGAAGAAACTGTGCCGAACATAATTTTCTTGCCCACTGAAGATCCAGTGTGGGAGCGAGCCTGCTCGCGAAGAGGCAGGCACATCCAACATCCAGGCAGGCTGACCCACCGCTATCGCGAGCAGGCTCGCTCCCACAGTTAATTATTCATGTTCAGGACACGGACAAGCCAAAAAAAACCCCGCTGCTTTCGCAACGGGGTTTTGATTTTTCAGCTCAGCGCTTAGTGATGCTCCCGCGTCGCGCGGAATTTCACGTCCGGCCAGCGCTCTTCCATCAGCGCCAGGTTGACCCGGGTCGGGGCCAGGTAGGTCAGGTGACCGCCGCCGTCCAGCGCGAGGTTTTCCACAGCCTTGTTGGAAAATTCCTCGAGCTTTTTCTTGTCGTCGCATTCAATCCAACGGGCGGAGTACACGGTGATCGGCTCATAGGAGCATTCGACCTTGTATTCCTCTTTCAAGCGGCTGGCGACAACGTCGAACTGCAGCACACCGACGGCACCGAGGATGATGTCGTTGCTGCGAGTCGGGAAGAACACCTGGGTGGCGCCTTCTTCGGCCAGTTGCTGGAGGCCCTGGCGCAGTTGCTTGGACTTGAGCGGATCCTTCAGGCGCACGCGGCGGAACAGTTCCGGAGCGAAGTGCGGGATGCCGGTAAAACCCAGGGCTTCGCCTTCGGTGAAGGTGTCGCCGATCTGGATGGTGCCGTGGTTATGCAGGCCGATGATGTCGCCAGCGAAGGCTTCTTCCAGTTGCTCGCGTTCCGAGGAGAAGAAGGTCAAGGCGTCGCCGATGCGCACGTCCTTGCCGGTGCGCACATGGCGCATCTTCATGCCTTTTTCGTATTTGCCGGAGCAGATGCGCATGAAGGCGATGCGGTCGCGATGCTTGGGGTCCATGTTCGCCTGGATCTTGAACACGAAGCCTGTGAACTTCTCTTCCACCGGTTCCACGGTACGCTCGTTGGCGACACGGGCCAGCGGGCGCGGGGCCCAGTCGACCACGGCGTCGAGCACATGGTCCACGCCGAAGTTGCCCAGGGCGGTACCGAAGAACACCGGGGTCAATTGACCGTCGATGAACTCCTGCTGGTTGAACTCATGGCAGGCGCCTTGCACCAGTTCCAGTTGCTCGACAAAACGCGCGTACTCGTCGCCCAGGTGTGCGCGCGCTTCGTCGGAGTCGAGCTTCTCGATGATCTTGACTTCAGTGCGCTCATGCCCGTGACCAGCGGTATAGACGATGATGTAGTCGTCGGCCAGGTGGTACACGCCCTTGAAGTCGCGGTAGCAACCGATCGGCCAGGTGATCGGCGCTGCCTTGATCTTCAGGACCGCTTCGATCTCGTCGAGCAGCTCGATCGGGTCGCGGATGTCGCGGTCGAGTTTGTTGATGAAGCTGACAATCGGTGTGTCCCGCAGGCGGCAGACGTCCATCAGCGCGATGGTCCGTGGCTCGACGCCTTTACCGCCGTCGAGGACCATCAGCGCCGAGTCCACCGCTGTCAGGGTGCGATAGGTGTCTTCGGAGAAGTCTTCGTGGCCCGGGGTGTCGAGCAGGTTGATCATGTGATCGCGATACGGGAACTGCATGACCGACGTGGTAATGGAAATACCCCGTTGCTTTTCCATTTCCATCCAGTCGGAGGTGGCATGGCGGTCGGATTTGCGAGATTTCACCGTGCCGGCGACCGCAATCGCCTTGCCCATCAGCAAGAGCTTCTCGGTGATGGTGGTCTTACCGGCATCGGGGTGGGAAATAATGGCGAAAGTGCGGCGTTTCGCGACTTCGGCGGCCTGTTTGGTCATGGGAAATCGCCTGGCAGGTGATTCAAAAAAGGGCGGCGATTATAGCTCAACTTGCGCCAGGAACCGAACCGTTGAGCACATCCAGGGTGGCCAGATCTTCCCTGGCATGGGAACATTTAACAACGTGGAGGCGTCCACCACCCTGTTACGGCTGTTCGTAAGGGTCTTAAAAATCAGCAAGTTAGCCTGACGAGGCTGCGCTCATGGCTCGATGGTCCTGCCGTTTTACCGGCACGGAAAAGAGCTGCTTCTCGCGAACGTTTTCCCGGCAACCCGTGATGGTTTGCCGCCTGGGAAAGCGTGCGCCGACTGAAAGACAAAGGAGTCCGCCTGTGGCTATCCGCTATGGTAAAGGGCTTATCGGAGGTGCGGTCGTCGTCGCCCTCCTGGCCCTGTTGGTCCACTGGATCGGCATCGATACGATCCAACACTACCACGACGATCTGCTGTTCTACCTGCAAGCGCACCTGCTGCTGGTACTCGCTTCCATGCTGGCGGCCCTGCTCGTGGGCATTCCCGCCGGCATCGCCCTCAGCCGCCCCGGCATGGTCGGGAGCGCCGAACGCTTCATGCAGGTGTTCAACATCGGCAACACCGTACCGCCCCTGGCCGTGCTGGCCATCGCCCTGGGCATCCTGGGCATCGGCAGTGGTCCCGCCATCTTCGCCCTGTTCCTCGCCTCGCTGCTGCCCATCGTGCGTAACACCTACGAAGGCCTGAAAAACGTCCAGGGCTCCCTCAAGGAAGCCGCCGTCGGCATCGGCATGACCCCACGCCAGGTGCTGTGGAAAGTCGAGCTGCCCAACGCCATACCGATCATCGTCGGTGGCGTGCGGGTGGCACTGGCGATCAACGTCGGCACTGCCCCACTGGCCTTCCTGATCGGCGCCAACAGCCTTGGCAGCCTGATCTTCCCCGGCATCGCCTTGAACAATCAGCCGCAACTGCTGCTCGGTGCCGTGTGCACCGCCCTGCTGGCATTGCTGCTCGACGGTCTGGCGATACTGGCCAGCCGCCTCTGGCTGGAACGTGGCCTGCGAGCGTCATAAACCAGGCCGCAATAAAGGAATCATTATGAAGAAATTGAGCTTGATACTGGGCTGCGTCCTGCTGTTCGCAGGATTTGCCCAGGCCGCTGAAAAACCACTGATTCGCCTCGGCGCCCGAGTGTTCACCGAGCAGACGCTGCTGGCAGAAATCACCGCCCAATACCTGCGCGACAAAGGCTACAACGCGCAGATCACCGGCGGACTTGGTAGCAACCTGGCCCGTAGCGCCCAGGAGAGCGGACAACTGGACCTGCTCTGGGAGTACACCGGCGTGTCGTTGGTGTCCTACAACCACATCACGGAGAAACTCGACAGCGCCCAGTCCTACGCACGAGTGAAAGAAGTCGACGCAAAAAAAGGCCTGACCTGGCTGACGCCGTCGAAATTCAGCAACACCTATGCCCTGGCCTTGCCGGAAAAAATCGCGCAGCAATATCCACAGATCAACACCATCAGCCAATTGAACACCGTGTTACAGGCCGAGGCCGATGAAAATCACCTGATGGCCCTGGACACCGAGTTCGCCAACCGTTTCGACGGGTTGGATGGCATGGTCAAGCTGTACGGCATGAACCTGACCCGCAAGAACATCCGGCAAATGGACGCAGGCCTGGTCTACACCGCCCTGCGCAACGGCCAGGTATTCGCCGGGTTGGTGTACACCACCGACGGGCGCCTGAGCGCGTTCAAACTGAAACTGCTGGAAGACGACAAGCAGTACTTCCCGGACTACACCGCCGCGCCCGTGGTGCGCCAGACGACTCTGGATGCAAATCCGCACCTGGTCGCGCAGCTCAAACCCCTGGCCGAATTGTTCGACGATGAAACCATGCGCCAGCTCAACGCCCGCGTGGACGTCAACCACGAAAGCCCTTCCGCCGTTGCCGCCGATTTCCTGCGCCAGCACGCCCTGCTCTCAACCCAATGACCTGGAGGAAAAGCCATGGATTTTCTTGACGCCTTTTCCCACCTGGACTGGCCGCTGGTACTGAACCTGATCTGGCAGCACATCACCTTGGTGGGCATCGCCGTGACCCTGGCGATTGTGGTCGGCGTACCGCTGGGTATTTTCATGACCCGTTTCCCGGCGCTCGCCGGCCCATTGCAGGCCAGCGCCACGGTGCTGCTGACGATTCCGTCGATTGCGTTGTTCGGCCTGCTGCTGCCGTTCTATTCCAAGTTCGGCCAAGGCCTGGGCCCAATGCCGGCGATCACCGCAGTGTTTCTCTATTCCCTGTTGCCAATCATGCGCAACACCTACCTGGCCTTGACCAGCGTCGAACCGGGCATCCGCGAAGCGGCCCGTGGCATCGGCATGACCTTCGGCCAGCGCCTGCGCATGGTCGAACTGCCCATCGCCGTGCCGGTGATCCTGGCCGGCGTACGCACCGCCGTGGTCATGAACATCGGCGTCATGACCATCGCCGCCACCATCGGCGCCGGTGGCCTGGGCGTGCTCATCCTCGCTTCCATCAGCCGCAGCGACATGTCGATGCTGATCGTCGGCGCCGTGCTGGTCAGCCTCTTGGCCATCTTCGCCGACCTGCTTCTGCAATGGCTGCAACGCTCGCTGACTCCTAAAGGATTATTGAAATGATCGAACTTCAAAACCTCAGCAAAACCTTCAAGAGCAACGGCAAAGACGTCAAGGCCGTGGACTCGGTGAACCTGACCGTCAACGAAGGCGAGATCTGCGTGTTCCTCGGGCCGTCGGGCTGTGGCAAAAGCACCACGCTGAAGATGATCAATCGCCTGATCCCGCCCACCTCGGGCAAGGTGTTGATCAACGGCGAAGACACCACCGGCCTGGACGAAGTGACCCTGCGTCGCAACATCGGCTACGTGATCCAGCAGATCGGCCTGTTCCCGAACATGACCATCGAGGAAAACATCACCGTAGTCCCGCGCCTGCTCGGCTGGGACAAACAGAAATGCCACGACCGCGCCCGCGAATTGATGAGCATGATCAAGCTCGAACCCAAGCAGTACCTGCATCGCTACCCCCGTGAACTGTCCGGCGGTCAGCAGCAGCGGATCGGCGTGATCCGTGCCCTGGCGGCCGATGCGCCGCTGCTGCTGATGGACGAACCCTTCGGCGCGGTCGACCCGATCAACCGCGAGATGATCCAGAACGAGTTCTTCGAGATGCAGCGGGCGCTAAACAAGACCGTGATCATGGTCAGCCACGACATCGACGAAGCGATCAAGCTGGGGGACAAGATTGCGATCTTCCGCGCCGGCAAGCTGGTCCAGTTCGATCACCCGGACACGCTGCTGGCCCATCCGGCCGACGAGTTCGTCAGCAGCTTCGTTGGTCAGGACAGCACGCTCAAGCGCTTGTTGCTGGTCAAGGCCGAAGACGCGGCGGACAACGCCCCGTCGGTCAGCCCGGAGACGACAGTGGGTGAGGCACTGGAGTTGATGGACGAACATGACCGTCGCTACCTGGTGGTGACCTGCGTCGAGAACAAGGCCCTGGGCTTTGTACGACGCCGCGACCTGCACCGTCAGACCGGCGCCTGCTCGCAGTACCTGAGCGAATTCAACGCCACAGCGGCATACGACGAACACCTGCGGATCCTGCTGTCGCGCATGTACGAGCTCAACCGTTCGTGGCTGCCGGTGATGGACGCCGAGCGGGTGTTCCTCGGGGAAGTGACCCAGGAGTCGATTGCCGAGTACCTGAGTTCCGGACGTTCGCGCGGGGGCAAAACCAGCATTGTCTCGCCCGCCGAGATGGCGTTGGCCTGACTGAAGCCTTCGCGAGCAAGCCCGCTCCCACACTGGTCTGCGTCAGCCTACTATTTGTGGTTGACCGCAGCCCAGTGTGGGAGCGGGCTTGCTCGCGAATGGAGCCGCACAAATGTCCCTGAAACACCTCAAAGACAACTTCAAAGGGAACATCAATCTGTCACGCAGGTCGGTTACATCATGAGCTGTCGCGGGCCGCACGACGGATGTGTGCAAAAACGCGACATTTTTAGTTGATCTCAGGCCCCTCACGCCCTAAAGTTCGCGCCGAACGTCCATGCTGGAAACGATCCATCCGGCTCAAGTACTGACGACGAGACAGCAAGGCCAAGGGCATCATGCATCCCGTGGCCTTTTTGCTTTCGGCGACATGCCTTGGGAAGTAGGCGAACCAAAGTGGGGATACGGAGGACGTTCACGAGGGCTGCTTGCCCTCACACCCATTGATCCTGATGTTTGCCAGTAGGAGTCCCAAGTATGTCGATCCAGGTCGAAGATTATTTCGCGCGCGAAACCTTCCAGAAAATGAAAGCGTTCGCCGACAAGCAGGAAACCCCATTCGTGGTGATCGACACCGCGATGATCTCCCAGGCCTATGACGACCTGCGCGCCGGTTTCGATTTCGCCAAGGTTTACTACGCCGTCAAGGCCAACCCGGCGGTGGAAATCATCGACCTGCTCAAGAGTAAAGGCTCCAACTTCGACATCGCCTCGATCTATGAGCTGGATAAGGTCATGAGCCGTGGCGTCGGCCCGGACCAGATCAGTTACGGCAACACCATCAAGAAATCCCGCGACATTCGCTACTTCTACGAGAAGGGCGTGCGCCTGTATGCCACCGACTCCGAAGCTGACTTGCGCAACATCGCCAAGGCCGCGCCGGGCTCGAAAGTCTATGTACGCATTCTTACCGAAGGCTCCACCACCGCTGACTGGCCGTTGTCGCGCAAGTTCGGCTGCCAGACCGACATGGCCATGGACCTGCTGATCCTGGCCCGCGACCTGGGCCTGGTGCCGTACGGCATTTCGTTCCACGTCGGCTCGCAACAGCGCGACATCAGCGTCTGGGACGCAGCCATCGCCAAGGTCAAGGTGATCTTCGAGCGCCTGAAGGAAGAAGACGGCATCGTCCTGAAGCTGATCAACATGGGTGGCGGCTTCCCGGCCAACTACATCACCCGCACCAACAGCCTGGAAACCTACGCTGAGGAAATCATTCGCTTCCTCAAGGAAGACTTCGGCGACGACCTGCCGGAAATCATCCTGGAGCCGGGCCGTTCGTTGATCGCCAACGCCGGCATCCTGGTCAGCGAAGTGGTGCTGGTGGCGCGCAAGTCCCGTACCGCCGTCGAGCGTTGGGTGTACACGGATGTGGGCAAGTTCTCCGGCCTGATCGAAACCATGGACGAAGCCATCAAGTTCCCGATCTGGACCGAGAAGAAAGGCGAAATGGAAGAAGTGGTCATCGCCGGGCCTACCTGTGACAGCGCCGACATCATGTATGAGAACTACAAGTACGGGTTGCCGTTGAACCTGGCTATTGGGGATCGCCTGTATTGGCTGTCGACCGGGGCCTATACCACTAGCTATAGCGCGGTGGAATTCAATGGCTTTCCGCCGTTGAAATCGTTTTACGTGTGATGTGTTTGGGCGCTTGAGCTTATAGTTCTTGCCCTGTTGCGTAATGAAAAACGGCGCTTTTTCCAGAAATGGAAAGCGCCGTTTTTTTTTTGGATGGTTGGCGTGCATATCCGTTGCTGCGGTAACGGCTACTGGCGGTTCCGCTCTTACAGCGGGTCACTTTCGAAAAGCCCGGAAGCCGGCCCAGTCGAAAGTAACCAAAGCGCTTGTGCCCCACCACTCGGTGCCTCGCCTAGGCTCGGCATGCCTGAACGAAGGCATTACTCCGTGGGCCGCCGCGAAGGGCCATCCATGGCCCAGCGCGGCTAACCCGGCATCCGTGCCGGGTTGCCCACTGCGCAATACCTTCGTTCAGCCAGCGTGGTTAACGGGGCGCCGAGATCAACGTCCACCGCGAGGCGGCCTAACAGCCGACCTGGCTCTCCCGGTCGTACACCCATCAGATCTGTTTGAGCAGGACCTGTGGGAGCAAAGCTTGCTCGCGAATGCGGTGTTTCAGTCAATGAAGATGCTGGATGTGCCGACCTCTTCGCGAGCAAGCTCGCTCCCACAGGATTTCTTCGCTCACGCCATCACTGCCCCGCTCATGCAAATGATCGGGGCTTTTTCGTGTGTTTATGAATGCTTCTCGATAACACACGGCATAATGCACGCCGTGATGAACAGTCAATGAACAAGGCGAGCGACGTGTTGAAGAAAACCCTGTTCCAGTTGCACTGGTTTTTCGGCATCAGTGCCGGACTGGTCCTGGCGTTGATGGGCGTTACCGGGGCGGTGGTGTCGTTCCAGGATGAAATCCTGCGGGCCTTGAACCCGCAGGTGCTGATGGTCGAGAAGCAACCGGCCGGTGTCCTGCCGCCCGCCGAGCTGGTGGAACAGATCGAGGCCGCCTCCGGCAAGACTGTCGCCCTGCTCTGGGTCGAGACCGACAGCGGCAACGCCGCGCGGGTGATCTTTGCGGCGCCCCCTGGGGAAAACCGTGGCCCCATGCGCTATTTCAACCCTTACAACGCGCAGTTCATGGGCGATGTGACGGGCCAGGACTTCTTCGGCCTGATGCTCAGGTTGCACCGCGTCTTGACCCTGGATGATGTCGGTCGGCAAATCACCGGTGCCTGCACGCTGATCCTGGTGTTTTTCTGCCTGTCCGGGCTGTACCTGCGCTGGCCGCGGCAATGGAAAAGCTGGCGCGCCTGGCTGACCCTCGACTGGGGGAAAAAAGGTCGGAGCTTCAATTGGGACCTGCACTCGGTGGCGGGCACCTGGTGCCTGCTGTTCTATCTGCTGGCGGCCCTGACCGGGCTGACCTGGTCCTACGAGTGGTACAACAAAGGCGTGACCCGCCTGCTCTCCGATTCACCGAAAGATGAACGGGTGCGCAATCGCGGCCCGGCGCCGAGCGGCCCACTTCCCGTGGCCGATTACCGGGCCATGTGGAGCAGCATCTACAGCGCCGCCGGCCCGGGACTGTCGGCCTATAACGTGCGCATGCCGCCCGTGGCCGGGCAACCGGCGACCGTGTTCTACCTGCTGAACCACTCGCCCCATGACCGGGCGCTGAACCAGCTCACCCTCGACCCGGCCACCGGCGTCATCAGCCGGCACAGTCGCTACAGCGACAAGAGCCTCAAGGCGCAGTGGCTGACCAGTGTCTATGCCCTGCATATCGGCAGTTACTTCGGCCTGGTTGGGCGGATCCTGGTGACCGTCGCCGCGCTGACCATGCCGCTGTTCTTCATCACCGGTTGGTTGCTGTACCTGGACCGCCGCCGCAAGAAGCGCCAAGTCAAAAACGCCCGCCAGGCCCTCGCCGCCAATTCGGGCAATGCGCCGGCCTGGCTGATCGGCTTCGCCAGCCAAAGCGGTTTCGCCGAACGACTGGCCTGGCAGACCGCCGGCCAACTTCAGGTTGCCGGCTTACCCGTAAAGGTCCAGCCACTGGCCAGTGTGCGTGAGCAGGACCTGAGCAACGCCACCCACGCATTGTTTGTCGTCAGCACCTTTGGCGACGGCGAAGGGCCGGACAGCGCCCGCAGCTTCGAACGCAAGGTGCTGGGCCAGGCCTTGAGCCTGGAGCACCTGAAGTATTCGGTGCTGGGCCTGGGCGACCGGCAATATCAACACTTCTGCGGCTTCGCCCGGCGCCTGCACGCCTGGCTGGCTGAGCACGGTGGCAAGACCCTGTTCGCGCCGGTGGAAGTGGACAGCGGCGACCCTTACGCCCTGCGTCACTGGCAACAACAACTGGCCGAATTGACCGGCCAGGCGCCAGTGGATACCTGGCAGGCGCCAAGCTTCGAAAACTGGACCCTCAGCCAGCGCACCCTGCTCAACCCCGACAGCAGTGGCTCGAGCGTGTACCTGCTGGGCCTCACCGCCCCCGGCCCGAGCAGTTGGCTGGCCGGTGACCTGGTGCAAATCCTGCCGCGCAATGATCTGTTGGCCATCGAGCATTTCCTCGACGGGCTTGGCCTCTCCGGCCACGCGAGCGTGCAAGTCGATGGCCTGTCCCAGAGCCTCGACCAGGCCCTGGCGACCCGCCAGCTTGCGGAAAACCGCGCCCACCTGGTCGGCCTGCATGCCCAGGCGCTGGTGGATGCGCTGGCACCGCTGGCGATGCGCGAATATTCCATCGCCTCGATCCCGGCCGACGGCGTGCTGGAACTGATCGTGCGCCAGGAACGTCACGCCGACGGCAGCCTGGGCATCGGTTCCGGCTGGCTGACCGAACACGCACCGCTGGGCAGCGCCGTCAGCCTGCGGCTGCGCCGCAACAGCGCCTTCCATCTGCCGGCCCAGGGTGTGCCGATGATCCTGCTGGGCAACGGCACTGGCCTGGCCGGCCTGCGCAGCCTGCTCAAGGCGCGCGTCACCGAAGGCATGCAGCGCAACTGGCTGCTGTTTGGCGAGCGCAACCGCGAACACGATTTCCACTGCCGCGATGAGTTGCAGGAATGGGTGACCTCAGGCGACCTGGAACGCCTGGACCTGGCCTTCTCCCGGGATCAGAAGCAGAAAGTCTACGTCCAGGACCGCCTGCTGGAATCGGCCGCGCTGCTCAAGCAATGGCTGGCCGACGGCGCGGTGATCTATGTCTGCGGCAGCTTGCAGGGCATGGCATCCGGGGTGGATCACGTGCTCAACAACGTGCTGGGGCGCGAGGAAGTGGAGCGGCTGATCGAGCAGGGGCGGTATCGGCGGGATGTCTACTGACAGACACCCATCTTAAGTACCCCTTGTGGGAGCAAAGCTTGCTCGCGATGGCGGACTGTCAGTCAGCCCTTTATTGACAGATATAGCTGTCATCGCGAGCAAGTTTTGCGCCCACAGAGGCTCGTGGCGTAATGGGGATCAAACCGGCTGCAACTTCTTCTCGAACACCGCCACACCCTCCAGATCCCGCAACACCACGCTCATCTCCCCGCTTGGCCCGTCGATGTTCACTTCGCCAAAAAACTGATACCCGGCAAACGGCGAGGTGTTCTGGGCCAGGGGCGCTTTCTGGAACACCACTTGCGGGCCGAAGGTCTTGTCCAGGGCATTAGGCCCGAAGCTGCCGGCGTTCAATGGCCCGGCGACAAACTCCCAGAATGGTTCGAAATCCTGGAACGCGGCGTGTTCGGGGTGGTAGTGATGGGCGGCGCAATAGTGGACATCGGCGGTGAGCCAGACATAGTTGCGCACCTGATGCTTGCGCAGGTGGCCGAACAGTTCGGCGATCTCCATTTCACGCCCCTGGGCCGCGCCCGGGTCACCGTTGGCGACCGCTTCCCAGCGCGGCACGCCAGGGCTGACCTCACCATCCGGCACACCGAGGCCGATGGGCATGTCGGCAGCGATGACTTTCCATTGGGCACGGGACTGCTTCAGTTCGCGCTTGAGCCAATTCAACTGCTCACGCCCCAGGAACGGTTTGGCCGCGCCAAGGTTGGCGTCGTTGGCTTCGCGGTAGCTGCGCATGTCCAGCACGAACACATCCAGCAGCGGCCCATAACCGAGCTTGCGGTAAATACGTCCACCGCCGTCGGCCTTCTGCAGGCGCATTGGCGCGTACTCCAGCCAGGCCTGTCGCGCGCGCCCCACGAGGCTGTGGATACCCTTGGTCTGGTAGCGCTCGTCCAGTTGCTTGCCCGGCGACCAGTTGTTGACCACCTCATGGTCGTCCCACTGCCAGATCTGCGGCACTTCGGCGTTGAAGCGGCGTATGTTTTCGTCCATCAGGTTGTAGCGATAGTTGCCGCGATACTCATCCAGGGTCTCGGCGACCTTGCTCTTGGCCTCGGTGGTGAGGTTGCGCCAGACGCGTCCACCTTCGGCGGTGATTTGCGCCGGCACCGGGCCGTCGGCGTAGATGGTGTCGCCGCTGTGGATAAAGAAGTCTGGCAGGCGCAGGCGCATGGCTTCGTAGATGCGCATGCCGCCGATGTCCGGGTTGATGCCGAAACCCTGACCGACGGTGTCGCCACTCCAGACGAAACGGATGTTGCGCTTGAACGTCGGCACGCTGCGCAGGTGGCCCAGCCAGGGTTCGCTGGCGACGCCGCTCTGGGCATCTTCGAAATGCACCCGGTAGAAAATGGCCTGGTCGGGCGGCAGGCCGGTGAGTTCAACACGGGCAGTGAAATCGCTGCGGGAATCGACCATGGGGGAGACGAAGCGGCGGGGATTGCTGAATTGGCTGCGCGTGTCCCACTCCACCACCATCCGCGCCGGACGGTCACTGCGGCTCCAGATCATCGCCCGGTCGCCCTGCAAGTCGCCCGACTGCACACCGTCGGTGAGCACCGGCCGATCCTTGACCGACGCCATCACCGCCGGCGCCAGCCCCGGCAACAACAACCCCGCCCCCACGGCTTGCATCACACGGCGGCGGCCCAGGTCGAATTCGCTCATGGTGTTCTCCCTTAAAGGGGAAAACTTAAGCATGGCTCTGTGAAGTGGGTGTGACAGGACCTCATGAACTCAGCAGAACGAAATGTGGGAGCGAGCCTGCTCGCGATAGCGGTGTATCAGTCGACAAACAGGCTGTCTGACACTCCGTTATCGCGAGCAGGCTCGCTCCCACAGTAGGCACAGCAGTGATCAGGCCTTGGCCGGCTCCAACGCCATCTCCACCACCTCAGGCCGCTTGAGCAGCGCATACGCCACTGCCGTCAGCAGGCTCCCCGCCACGATCGCCAGCAGGTACAACAGCGCATGGTTGATGGCGTTGGGGATCAGCATCACGAACAGACCGCCGTGGGGGGCCATGAGCTTGCAGCCGAAGTACATCGACAGCGCACCGGTCAGCGCGCCGCCGGCGATGCTGGCCGGGATCACCCGCAACGGGTCCTTGGCCGCGAACGGAATCGCCCCTTCGGAAATGAAGCACAGCCCCAGCACCAGCGCGGCTTTACCGGCCTCGCGCTCGGTCTGGGCGAATTTGCGCCGGGCGATGAACGTGGCGATGCCCAGGCCAATGGGCGGCACCATGCCGGCGGCCATGGTCGCGGCCATTGGTGCATAACTCTGGGAAGCCAGCAGTCCCACCGAAAACGCGTAGGCGGCCTTGTTGATCGGCCCACCGAGGTCGACACACATCATCGACCCCAGCAGCACGCCCAACAGGATCGCATTGGTGGTGCCCATGCTGTCGAGGAAATGAGTCAGGCCTTCAAGCATCCCCGCCACCGGTTTGCCGACAATGTAGATCATCACCAGGCCGGTGATCAGGCTCGCCAGCAGCGGGATGATCAGGATCGGCTTGAGCGCTTCCAGGCTCTGGGGCAGGCGCGCGTACCGGTTGATCGCCTTGGCCACGTAACCGGCCAGGAAACCGGCGATGATCCCGCCAATGAAGCCGGCACCCAGGGTACTCGCCAGCATCCCGCCGATCATCCCCGGCGCCAGGCCCGGGCGGTCGGCGATGGAATAGGCGATGTATCCGGCCAGCAGCGGCACCATCAATTTGAACGCGGTGTCGCCGCCGATCTGCATCAGTGCCGCCGCCAGTGTGCCGGGCTCCTTGAAGGCGGTGATGCCGAATACAAACGACAAGGCAATCAACAGACCACCGGCCACCACCATCGGCAGCATGAACGACACGCCCGTCAGCAGGTGCTTGTAGACGCCGGTCTTCTCCGCCTTGGCCGGGGCGCTGGCACCGCTCGCCGCGCTTTCCTGGCGACCTTCGACCAGCGCTTTGTTCAGCGTTGCTTCGGCCTGTTTCAAGGCGATGCCCGTGCTGCAGCGGTAGATCTTCTTACCGGCAAAACGCTCGGTGGCCACTTCGATGTCGGTCGCCAGCAGCACCACGTCCGCCTCGGCGATGGCCTCGGCGCTCAACGGATTGCGCGCACCGACTGAACCCTGGGTTTCCACTTGCAGGTCGTAGCCGAGCTTCTTCGCCGCCTGTTGCAATGCCTCGGCGGCCATGAAGGTATGGGCAACGCCCGTCGGGCAAGCGGTGATGGCAACCAGGCGCGGCGCACGCTCGGTCGACACCGCCGGTGCCTCCTCCACGACATCAGAGGCGAGAAAAACCTCGGCCTCTTCGGCGCCGCGGCGCAGCACCGAGTCGACGTCTTGCAGGGCCAGGGCCGGCGTGCTGCGAAACAGACGCTTGCCGACGAACCGTGACATGTCCACCGGGCCGCTGGCGACCAGTAACACCCACTCGGCCGCTTCGAGGGCCGCCGCCGACAACTGGCGCTCCGGATGGGCCGTATCATGGACTTCGACACTGGTGCTCCAACCCTGGCGCTGAGCCGCGGCGTCCAGCAGGCGGGCGCACAACACACTGGTGACCATGCCGTTGGGGCAGGCCGTCACAATGGCTAGTTTCATTCTTGCGAACCCTCTTATTGTTCTGTCAGGGGGCGCACGCGCACACCCTGTTCAAGCGACGCCAGCAACGCGGTGTCGTGGATGCCAAAACCGATCTGCGTGACCGCCATGGCGGCGATGGCCGTGGCGGTGCGCAGCGTCTGTTCCGGGGTGTCGGCGCTGAGCAGGCCGTGCAGCATGCCCGCCAGCAGCGAATCCCCGGCGCCCACGGTGCTGGCGACGCTGACCTTGGGTGGCGAGGCATGCAGCGCCGTACCGACACTGAACCAGTTCACGCCATCGGCGCCGTGGGAAATCACCACATGTTCGACACCCTGGGCATGCAGGCGCTGCGCCGCTTGCGCCTGGGCCAACTCGCTCACCACCTCGCAACCCAGTGCATCAGCCAGTTCCTCGGTGTTCGGCTTGATCATCCACGGCCCCGCTGCCAGGGCGACGCGCAAGGCTTCGCCACTGGTGTCGAGGGCCACGTTCAGGCCGAGTGTTTTCAAGCGCGTGATCAAGGCCAGCAGCCACTGCGGGCTGACGCCCCGGGGCAAGCTGCCTGCCACCACCACCACGTCGTGACCGGGGGCGAGTTGCTCAAGGCGCGCCAGCAAGGCCTGCTGTGCGGCTTCATCAACCACCGGGCCCGGGCCGTTGAGGTCAGTGATGCGTCCGTCCTGCTCAGCCAGTTTGATATTGCTGCGAGTTTCGCCTGGTACACGGATAAAAGCATCGACAAAACCACGCTGGGCAAACAGCGTCTCGAACACCTGGGCATTGTCTTCGCCCAGAAAGCCACTGACCGTCAGCGTATGACCGAGATCGGCCAACACCTGGGCCACGTTCACGCCCTTGCCAGCGGCGTGGGCGTGCATGGCGTCGCTGCGGTTGACCTGGCCCGGCTCCAGGCGCGCCAACTCCACCGTGAGGTCGAGCGCCGGGTTGAGGGTCAGGGTAAGAATCTTCGCCATTACAGCGCCTCCACTAATGCGCGCACGTCATCGGCGCTGCCCACGGCCAAGGCCTCTTGAGCCAAGGTTTGTACTTGCGCCAGGCTCAATTCGCGGACCCGCGCCTTGACCTCGGCAACGCTGCGGGCCGAGACACTCAGCTCGTCCACACCCAAGCCCACCAGCACCGGCACCGCCAGCGGATCGGCCGCCAGTTCGCCACACACACCGACCCATTTGCCATGGGCATGGGCGGCGCGCACGGTGATGTCGATCAGTTGCAGCACCGCCGGGTGCAAGCCATCGGCCTGGGCCGAAAGGGTCGGGTGACCACGGTCGATCGCCAGGGTGTATTGCGTCAGGTCGTTGGTACCGACGCTGAAAAAGTCGACTTCCTTGGCGAGCACCGGGGCCAGCAATGCGGCGGACGGCACTTCGATCATGATCCCCAGTTGCAGGTCCGCCACGGGGATTTCCTGGCGCAAGCGCTCGGTCATGTCCCGGGCCTGGCGCCATTCATCGACGCTGCCCACCATCGGGAACATGATCCGCAGCGGACGACTGTCCGCCGAGCGCAACAGGGCACGCAGTTGCGCTTCCATGACCTGCGGACGCTGCAAGGTCAGGCGGATGCCACGCACGCCAAGGAACGGGTTTTCTTCTTTCGCGATCGGCCAGTACGGCAGCGGCTTGTCGCCACCCACATCGAGGGTGCGCACCACCAGCGGCCGACCGGCCAGGCCATCGAGGACCTTGCGGTATTCGGCTTCCTGGGTCGCTTCGTCCGGCGCCTGGGTGTGGGCCATGAAAATCAGTTCGGTGCGCAACAGGCCAATGCCTTCGGCGCCCTGCTCCACTGCGCTGGCAACGCCGGCGCTTTCGCCAATGTTGGCAAACACTTCCACGGCATGGCCGTCACGGGTCAGCGCCGGTTCGTGACGCTGCTCGGCCGCGACCTTGAGGCGCTGCTCGCGGGTGTCGCGTTCTTCTGCAGCCCGTTGCAAGGTGGCGGCGTCTGGGTCCACGTGCAAACGACCGCGCTGGCCATCCAGCAACAAGGACGTGCCCGGCGCCAGCAGCAATACCGCCGCACCGGCGCCCACCAGCGCCGGAATGCCCAAGGCCCGGGCAACGATGGCGCTGTGGGCGGTGGCGCCGCCACGGGCGGTGAGAATCCCCGCCACACGCGTTGGGTCCAGGCGCGCCACGTCGGACGGGCCGACTTCGTCCATCACCAGAATGTAGGGTTGATCGGGTTCATTCGGGGTTTCGACGCCGCACAGTTGCGCCAGCACCCGACGGCCGACGTCTCGCAAATCAGCGGCACGTTCGGCCAGCAAGGCGTCCTGCAACGCTTCCTGTTCTTTCGCGGCGGCTTCGACCACCCCCATCCACGCCGCTTGCGCACTCTCGCCCAGCTTCAAGCGGGTGTCGACTTCGTCGCTGAGCTCCGGGTCGTCGAGCATTTCCTGGTGGGTGATGAAGATTTCGCGGATGGCCTTGGCCTTGGCGCGTTCGATCAGGCCTTGGATATCGCGGCGCACCTGGTTCAAGGCGTTTTGCAGGCGCTCGCGCTCGATGGCCGCCGATTCACCGCGCAACGGGTAGTCGATGGCCTGCAATACCTGGATGTGGGCCGGGCCGATGGCGATGCCCGGTGCGGCGGCGACGGCCTGGATCAGGCTGCCAGATTCGGGCGCCAACACGACTGTCGCCACTTCGGCCATCACGGTTTCCCGCGGCGCACTCGGTGGCGGCAACGGTTCAACTTCTTCGCCAAGGCCTTCTTCGATGGCCGCCAGCAGTGCCGGCAACGCATCGGCGGCAATGCTCGGCTCGGCGATGAATTCCAGAACCTGACCGCGGCGGGCACCCAGGCTCAACAGCTTGCTCAGGCTCTTGGCCGACACGGCGTTGTCCTGGCCGTCGACGATGCGCACGCGAATCTCGCCTTCAAAGCTTTTCGCCAACTGGGCGAGGATCTTCGCCGGGCGTGCATGCAGGCCATGGGCATTGGCCAGGCCGATGCGCGCGCTGGGCCAGTCGGCGGGCAATTCGCCGCCGAGCACTTCCAGCACCTTGCGGCTGCTGGTGGCGCGACCCAGCTCGTGACCGCGGCCTTCGATCAGCAAGGCGCAAAGCCTTTCCAGCAAGGCTTGGTGAGCCTCGCCGAGGCTGGCGAGGCAGAACAGACCGCTCAGCGGTTGACCCAGGTAGCGGATGGGCTTGTCCGGCGTGACGAAAGCCAGGCCCGGACGCTTGACGGTCTGTTCGCTGTGCAGCCACCACAAGCCATCGCCCAGGGGCAGCGCATCGACTTGCTGCAACACCCCGGCAAAGCCATTGCTCACGCAATCGGCCTGGCGCAGCAAGCGGGCACCGCGCCATACCAGCTCTTCAAAATCGTCAGCCGACACACCGAGGCCGATCATCTGGGCATCCAGGGCCAGTTCCTGCGGCGCGCCTTGCAGCAGCTTCAGCAACGCTTCGGCGGAACCGGCACGGCGCAGGGCCTGGCCCAGGTCAGTCTCGCCCAGGGCGCGGGTCAGCAGTTGCAACAGGCGCAGGTGTTCGTCGGACTTGGCCGCGATACCGATCGCCAGGTAAACGATCTGACCATCGCCCCAGTCCACGCCCTCCGGGAATTGGAGCAGGCGCACGCCGGTGGAGTAGACCAGGTCGCGGGTCTGCGGGGTGCCGTGGGGGATGGCAATACCTTGGCCGAGAAAGGTCGAGCCCTGGGTTTCGCGAGCCTGCAAGCCGGCGAGGTAACCCTCAGCCACCAAGCCATCGGCCACCAGTTTGTCGGCGAGCAGTTGCAGTGCAGCGTCTTTATCCACAGCCGTCTGAGCCATGGATATCTGCTCTAGAGTGAGCTCGAGCATGCTTTCTCCTTTTTGGCGTTCGGTTGGCGCCAGGTATTGTTTTGAATGAATCAGCTTAGCCCCGCAGGATGACTTTTGGCGTGATCGCGGCAGAAGGCCGAAAAATCCTGCTAGGCTTGAAAATACGCTTGCTGAAACGTTTAATCTAGAAAGATTGGCACGTTACTCGATAATCTCTCATCCTTGAAGTGCAACTTGTCGTAAGCGCTTGGACGGTGACCGTCAGCTTGAATCGGGTAGGATGCCCCTTATCGTCGGGGCTAACTCGAAAAAACAAGGAAAACCGGGTTGAAACTCAGTGATATTGCCCAACTGGCCGGTGTCTCCGTGACCACCGCCAGCTACGTCATCAACGGCAAGGCCGAACAACAACGCATCAGCAGCGCCACCGTCGAACGGGTGCGAGCGGTGGTCCAGGAACATGGCTTTACGCCCAATCCCCAGGCCGCCGGGCTGCGCAGCCGCCACACCCGTACCCTGGGCTTCATCCTGCCGGACCTGGAAAACCCCAGTTACGCACGCATCGCCAAGCTGCTGGAGCAAGGCGCACGGGCGCGGGGCTACCAGTTGCTGATCGCCAGTTCCGACGACGCCCCCGACAGCGAACGGCAACTGTTGCAGTTGTTCCGCGCCCGCCGCTGCGATGCACTGATCGTGGCCAGTTGCCTACCGGCCGGAGACGACAGCTACCAACAGTTGCAGGCCAAGGGCATTCCCATCATCGCCATCGACCGGGTCATGAACCCTGCGCGGTTCTGCTCGGTGATCAGCGACGATCGCCAGGCCAGCCTGCAACTGACTCGTAGCCTGCTGGAGACCCACCCTCGGCAAATTGCGCTGATCAGCGCTCGTCCCGAGCTGAGCATCAGCCAGGAACGGACCGCAGGCTTTAGCGAAGCCTTGGCCGGGTTCGAGGGCCAGGTGCTGATCGAGCATGGTGAGTCGTTCAGCCGTGAATGCGGCCGCCAATTGATGGATGAAATGCTCGCGCGCCTGGGGCATCTGCCCGATGCGCTGATCACCACATCCTACGTGCTGCTGCAAGGGGTGTTCGACGCCCTGCACGATTTCCCGCTCAAGTCGCGACCGTTGCGCCTGGGCACGTTTGGTGACACGCAGTTGCTGGATTTCCTGCCCCTGCCGGTCAATGCCATGTCCCAGCAGCACCAACTGATCGCCGACAAAGCCCTGGAACTGGCCCTGGCGGCCATCGAAAACGATGACTACCAGCCAGGCGTGCAGGCCATTGCGCGGACGTTCAAGCAGCGTATTCACCAAGGCTGACGCTTCTTCAGGATTGATGCATGGAGTTGATCGACACCCACACCCACCTGGATTTTCCAGATTTTGACGCGGACCGCCCGGCACTGCTGGCCGAAAGCCGCGCCTTGGGCGTGCGGCAAATGGTGGTACTGGGCGTGTACCGGGACAACTGGCAGCGGGTCTGGGACCTGGTGCAAAGCGACCCGGACCTGCATGCCGCACTGGGTATGCACCCGCTGTATCTCGATCAGCACCGACCCGAGGACGTGACGCTGCTGCGCGAGTGGCTGAGCCGCCTGGCCGGACACCGGCAATTGTGTGCCGTGGGGGAAATCGGCCTGGATTACTACATCCCGACCCTGGACCGCGAACACCAGCAGGCGCTGTTCGAAGCACAACTGCAACAGGCGGTGGAGTTCGAACTGCCAGCGCTGATCCATGTGCGCCGCAGCCATGCCGACGTGATCGCGACCCTCAAGCGCATGGGGCCCAAACGCGCTGGAATCATCCACGCCTTCGCCGGCAGCCTTGAAGAGGCCCGTGAGTACATCAAACTCGGCTTCAAGCTCGGCCTGGGCGGCGCCGCGACCTGGCCCCAGGCGTTACGCATGCACCGGGTGCTGGCGAACTTGCCGCTGGACGCGGTGGTACTGGAAACCGACTCCCCGGACATGGCCCCGGCGATGTTCCCCGGCCAACGTAACAGCCCGGCGCATTTGCCGGCGATTTGTGAGGCGTTGGCCGGGATCATGGGTATCAGCTCGGAACGATTGGCTGAGGCCAGCACGGCCAATGCCCGCCAATTGTTCAACTGGTGACACCCCCCTGTGGGAGCTTGCTCGCGAAAGCGGAGTGTCAGACAACTCATTTGTCGACTGACACACCGCTTTCGCGAGCAAGCCCGCTCCTACATTGGTTCGGTGGTGGGCCTCGGAATCACACCCGAAACGCATTGATCAACTGCTTGAGCTGCACCACCTGGGCAGACAATTCACGGCTGGCGTCTTCGGTCTGATGGGCACCTTCAGCGGTGCGTTCGCCGGCGCGGTTGATCTCGACGATGTTCTGGTCGATGTCATGGGCCACGGCCGTCTGCTGCTCTACAGCGGCGGCGATCTGCTGATTCTGGTCAACGATCATGCCGACGGCACCGAGGATATTTTCCAGGGCCATCTGGACCTTTTCCGATTGGCCGACCGTGCCGCTGGCCATCTCATGACTGGTACCCATCGCCTTGACCGCGGCGCCGACACCGCCGTGCAGGCGGGCGATCATCGCTTCGATTTCTTCGGTCGATTGCTGGGTTCGCTTGGCCAGGGTCCGCACTTCATCGGCCACCACCGCGAAGCCGCGTCCCTGCTCACCGGCCCGGGCTGCCTCAATAGCGGCATTGAGGGCCAGCAGGTTGGTCTGCTCGGCGATGCTCTTGATCACATCCAGCACGCGGCTGATCGCCTGGCTGTCGGTCGCCAGTTGATTGATCACCTGCACTGACTGATCGATCTCGCTGGCCAAGCGGACGATGCTGCCCTGTTGGGACTCCACCAGCCCTCGCCCACTGAGGGTTTCGTCGTTCACACTGTGGGCACTGCTCACGGCAGCGGCGGCACTGCGGGCCACTTCCTGGGCCGTGGCCGACATCTGGTTCATCGCCGTGGCCACCAGTTCGATCTGGCTGCGCTGACCGGCGACGGCCTGGTTGCTCTGGGCCGAAACCGTTTCCACCTGCCCGGCCTGGCGCTCGACTTGCGCAACGGTGCGGCCGACCTGTTCGATCAGGTCATGGATCTTCGCCACCGTACCGTTGAACACTTCACCCAACTCGCCCAGTTCATCCTTGCTGCGGGCGGCGAAATTGACCGTCATGTCCCCCGCCGCCACCTTGTCCATCATTTGGCCCAGGTGCTGGAGCGTGGTACGGGTCGAGGCGTAGAAACCGGCGTACAGGTAAAAAATCAACAGGAACACCAGCACCAGCGCCACGGCTTGCAGCACCATATGGCTGCGGTTCTGCTCCAGGCGCTGCTGCAACTGGACTCCCAGGAAGCCCTGGGTCGCCTCGTTCAGCCGGTAGGTCTGCTCCATCAGGCCGCTGACTTGCTGATAAAATGCCGACCATGGCGCATCGAGCGTGTCGGCCATCACCACCTGCTCTTCAATCAGTTCACTGGCCTTCTTAAGGGTGCTCTTGCTGCCATTGGCCTGATCGGCCAAGGCCTGCCCGGCGACCTTGCTGGAACCCAAGGCATCCTGCAGTTTCAAGTCATATTCACCCTGGAGCTTTTCGATCTGTGACAGCAACTCGTCGAAACGGGTGCTCGACGCCGAATTGAGAAACCCCAGCCCCAACGAGGACGCACCCAGCGCCCGGCCTTCGCCGAGGATCTGGGTGACCTTGGGGGTCGTGCTGATGATCAGCTCACTGAGCTGACGGATGTCGCTCTGGCTGTCGCGGCTCAGCCCTGCCTGGCTGGCGATGATCTGGCTGAACATCTGGGCGTTGTTGAGCAACTTGCCAATCAGTGCGCTTTTGCTCTGCAGGGAGCTTTCGGCCTTCTGGGTCTTGTAAGCACCGATCATCTCGTCACGTTTGGCCTCGAAGGCACTGATCTGCTCAGGCTCGATGGTCACGGAGGTCATGCCTTGCAGGCGCGCGAGGACTTGTTGTTCCAGGCTGCCGATCTTCGCTTCGACATCACCGGCCTTGCCGGACTGGCCCAGGCTGGCATTGATCTGTACCAGGTTGTAGAGGGTTTCCAGGTCCCTGCGCAGGATCAGGCTGCTGCCCAGCAGGTCGAGGCTTTGCAGCTCCACTTGCGTGCCCTGAAATTCCCGATAGGAATCGCGCACCAGAAAGAAGTTGGTCACCAGCATTGGCAACAGGAACAGCACGCTGATCAGGCTGAACTTCATGCCGAAGCTCAGGCGGTTCATCAGCGCGACGGCGGGCCAGAGCAAACTCTTCACAAGGAAGTCTCCCGGTAGTGTTCTTATTGTTATGGGCTCGCGCACGAAGACAGCAGAAAGCCACTATTCGGGCGCTGTCCTTGTATAGCCTAAATCGACGGGGAGTTTTGTAACTTAAGGTTAACGGTGTAGGAGCTGCGTAGGAGCTGTCGAGTGCAACGAGGCTGCGATCTTTCCAAAAACACTTGAATCTCAAGCGAAAGATCAAAAGATCAAAAGATCAAAAGATCAAAAAATCGCAGGCTTCGCCAGCTCCTACAGAGCGGGAGCAAGCGCCCTTGCCACAAAAGCGCCTAACCACAGCCCTTACATTGATCAGGCCAACACCGTCCACAACGCAAACCCGGCATACCAGAGCACCGCCGCACGCAGCAGCAATTCCCAGAGGCGATCCAGGCTGTTGATGCCGTCCGGCCCGGCGACGGGCCTGGTGATCTCGCCGGCCACCAGACCGACTTTGTCGATAAGGGCGGCGGCGCTGATGTTCCAGTTCAACAGCTCATGCAGCATGACCCGGCTGACCGCGACGAAATTCCCCACCAGAGCGAAGCTCGCCGCCAGCAACCGCACCGGCACCCAATCGAAGGCATGGCGCATGTGCGCGGCCCGCTCGGCCACGCCGGGGTTCTGGCTGTGCTCGGCGGCGAGCGCCAGCAGCCGATAACTCAAGGCTGCGACCGGGCCCAACACGAAGTACCAGAAAATCACCGCGAAAAAGCTCTGGTAGGCCTGCCACAACAAATGCCCCTGGACCCGCTCCAGCAACTGCTCACCGTCATCGGCTTCAATGTCCAGGTCGCGCTTGGCCACATGGGCCGCCGCTTGCAGGTCTTCCCGACGCCACGCGTCGCGAAACGGCCCGAGGCCGGCCAGCAGATCGCCGCGCCCCAAGCTGTAAATCACCACCAGCAAATGCACCGGCAGCGCCAACAGACCGTAGGCCACCGGTTCCAGCACCCACAGCAACAACGCCAACAGCGCCACGGGTAGCAAAACCATCACCGTCAGCACCCACCACGGTCGGTTAACCCAACGTGGGCCCGCCTCGAGCTTGTTCAGCTCGTGCAGCCAACCACCGTCGCGCTGGACTCGCTGGCGCAAGGCCGAGAACTTCTCGATCCAGACGGCCAGCAGCAACACCAGAAAACTCATTGTCCTTCCCCTTCTGTCAGGGCCGCGCGATAGCGCACCCAGTCGAATGCCGGTCCCGGATCGGTCTTGCGCCCCGGTGCGATGTCGCTGTGCCCGCAGATACGCTGCACAGTGATCGCCCTGAACGCCGCTTGCAACTGCCGGGTCAGGTCCACCAATGCGGCATATTGCGCGTCGGTGAACGGCAGATCATCCGTGCCCTCAAGCTCGATGCCCAGGGAAAAATCGTTACAGGTCTCACGCCCCTCGAAGCACGAGACACCGGCATGCCACGCGCGATCCAGACAAGAGACAAACTGGGTCACGGCGCCGTCACGCTCGATCAGAAAATGTGCAGAGACGCGCAGGTCGGCGATACCGACAAAATAGGGATGTTCCGTGACATCCAGACGATTCTGGAAGAAATCCTGCACCTTGCCCGTGGCGAATTGCGCCGGTGGCAAGCTGATGTTGTGGATCACCAGCAGGGAAATTTCGCCTTCGGGGCGCGCATTGAAGTTGGGCGATGGGCAATGACGCACCCCCTCGCACCAACCGCTCGCGGAGTCCAACTGCATACAGGTTCCTTCGATGACGACAGTGAATGCCGCCAGTATGCCGTGATCGGACCGGGCAGCGCGATCACTTGCCGCGATTGAGCTGGCGCAGATTGCCCAGCACCGACTCCAACGCCCGGTCGAACAACAGGGTGTCGTCCAACAGCCGCGCCGCCCCCCGGCGAAACTCCAGGGCCAGGCTGCTACGGCCGTGCTCCAGCACCTTGAGGCCAGTGCGATTGACGAAGACATATTTGCCGGTCGCCTCGATGATCGCCGCCAGCTTGCAACGCAGGGTGTTGTCATCGTCCTCCTGGAACTCGACCCAGCTCCCCAGGTGCAACTGGTCGACCTGCAGCAGGCCCACGTCATCAGCCGGCAAATGCACCGCCACGCTCTCCCCCGCCGACTTTTGAGGGGGACGCAAGACGATTTTTTCCAGCACCTCGACCATAACCGGTGAAGTGAACGACTGGGCCTGTTCCGTCGCTTGGCCCATGCGCTCGAGGGCCTGCACATGCAGGGCTTCCAGTTCACTGAAAAACTCGCTGGTGGCGAACGGGTCGAACGCCGAGCGATTCAAGCCTTCACGCAGGGCTTTGAGCAGTTCGGGCACCATCGCCAGTAAACGCAGGCCGGCACCGGATTCGTCGTGAGGCCGGACACTCCAGATCAATTGCTCCAGGGTCAAAACGTCGGCCTGCCACTCGGCGGAATACTTGCCATGCTTGAAGCACGTCAGCAGCAACACTTGGCTCCAGGCGTGTTGCACGAACTCCACCACGGCTTGCGGCAAGACTTTGCCCATCATCACCAGGTTCAGCGTCCCTTCGACTCGGTGACGCGCCAGTTCGGCCTTGGCTCGGCCCTCTTCGGCATCGCGGATGCGCTGTTCGAGCAGTTCACTGCGGCGCCGCTCGTCACTGGTGAAGGCCAGGAAGTCGGCCAGCAGTTCGGAGAAAATCGCCGGGTCATCGACAAAATCATTCAATAAACGCTGCACCACCTGCTCGATGCGCAGGTACAGGCTGTCGCGCTGATGATCGTCGCAATCACCCCAGCCCATGGCCGCGGCTGCGATTTCGTTAAGCAGTCGCCGGGCCGGATGATTGCCGCGACTGAAGAAGCTCTTGTCCTGCACCGCGACCTTGAGCATCGGGATTTGCAGACGGCCGATCAGAGCCTTGAAGGAGTCTGGCAGGTTGTGATCGTCGAGGATGAATTCGAACATCATCGAGATCAGGTTGATCACGTCTTCATCGGCGCCTTCGACCACCCGGGACTTGCCACTCCTGACGCTGACCCGGGTCAGCAGCTGTTCGAGCTGGCTACGCAAATCGAACTCGTCGTGAACGGTAGGCGCCGGCACGTATTGCTGCAAATGAGAGAGCAGTCGCAGCAGGTCACGGGTAGAAATCGGCTGGGGCGCAACGCTGGGCTCCAGGGTCGGCGCCACAGAGCCACGCACCTGCATCAACAGTTTCTGCAAGGCGGCGAACACTTCCTGCACGCTGTCATCAACCTCGGCATCGCTGGGCTTGGCAGCCATCTCGGCGTTGGGCCCGGGGTTATCCTCGGTGCGATCCGACGCCCGGCGCGTCAGCGTAACCTTGAGCTCTGGCAGGATGCCTGTGGCGGCCAGCAACTGGTTGGCCTCGGTATAGAGTTGGTCGCAATCGCTGAGCACATAACGCTCGAACAGCTTGAGCAGGATCAGCTTGACCTTGATTTCCACGCCCAGGTTGCGCCCGGCCTGCAGGAATTTCTCGCACAGCAAGGCCGGGCTCAGGGGATTGTGCTGATTGGCCAGCGGTCGGGCCAGCAACACTCCGAGCCGGGCCGTCAGTTGTTCCAACGACACGCCATCGCGCCTGAGCACCCGAGTGACCATCGCCTCGACCGCCAGATGGCGCTCCAGGTCGTCCTGGGAGCGCTGGGCTTGGCTGTCCGGCGCCAGGGCAGGCGCCAAGGTGACGTGGGTCAAGTCGTATTGGGCAAGGCTGACGAAGGTCCCGAAAAACTGCTCCATGAATTCACGTTCGATGCTTTTGCGCTTCAGGCGCAGGTCCCGCATGGCCTCAAAGTACAGGTTCTGCTCAATGTCGTCGCGCGCCCGGTCAGCCATTTCAAACAACGTGTCGTCGGCATTATCGAACAGTCCCTGCAAGCCCTGGCGCAACTGCTGGGCGGCCTTGTCGCGAACCTGAAGCAGAATCACAGGCAGGCGGGCGAGCGGCGAAGGGTTCGCCTGATCGGTAGCGACCTTGTGCAAAGGCACTACATTCCCGTCGTTGTGCATCCTGGCCTCCTGCAACGGCTTTCTGCGGCTCATAACGTCAAAGCTATGACGTCAATCAAAAGGCGGATTATCAGGTAAAAGAACCCCGTCGTACCAGCACACTCTGCGACCCATCTCGAAATACGACGCAATAAGTGACCCGGGGAATGAGGAAATGTTGCGAGGACGCGACCAAATGCGGGGTTCGACACCCTATAATCAGGCCACTTTGTTTGTGGAGCCCGTTATGCCGAATCTACGCCTCGCCGATCTGACCGCCGAAATCGAAGCCAACGTGCGCCGTGCGTTGCTTGAAGACATCGGCAGCGGCGACATCACCGCGCAACTGATCCCCGCCGAACGCCTGGCCAAGGCCACCATCATCACCCGCGACGCGGCGATCATCAGTGGCACCGCCTGGGTCGATGCGGTGTTCCGGCAACTGGACCCGCGTGTCGCGGTGCATTGGCAAGTGCGCGACGGCGAGCGGGTCACCCCCGATCAAGCGCTGTTCCACCTGGAGGGCCCGGCCCGCTCGCTGCTGACCGGCGAACGCAGCGCACTGAACTTCGTGCAAATGCTGTCCGGCGTTGCCACGCGGGCCCGTTACCTGGCCGACTTTGTCGCCGGTACCCAGGTCAAGCTGCTGGACACCCGCAAGACCCTGCCGGGGTTACGCATGGCCCAGAAGTACGCGGTCACCTGCGGTGGCTGCCACAACCACCGCATTGGCCTGTACGATGCCTTCCTGATCAAGGAAAACCACATCGCCGCCTGCGGCGGGATCGCCCAGGCCATTGCTGCCGCCCACAAGATCGCACCGGGCAAACCGGTAGAAGTCGAAGTCGAAAGCCTGGCGGAATTGAAAGAAGCCCTGGCGGCCAACGCCGACATCATCATGCTCGACGAACTGAGCCTGGACGACATGCGTGAAGCCGTACGCCTCAATGGCGGCAAGGCGAAGCTGGAGGCCAGCGGCGGGATCAACGAAAGCACGTTGCGCCCGATTGCCGAGACGGGGGTGGACTACATCTCGATCGGCGCGATGACCAAAGATGTGAAGGCAGTGGATCTGTCGATGCGCTTGAGCCTCTGACAACAAAAAACGCCAGCCTTGAAGGCTGGCGTTTTTTTTCAGACCACCAGATTGTTCATCTCGCAGTACTCATCCCATTCCACACCCAGCACCTCGGCCGCTTCCTTGTGCAGCGCAAGGCGCTGCACCTCGAACTCTTCAGCTGTGCTGGTGTACTTGAGCGTCAACTCCCAAGGCTGCAGGCCCTGGGCCTCGGCCTCGTCTTCGAACGCCCATTGGATCTGGTCTTTTTGATCGTCGGCGCTCAGGTCCTTGATTTCGTCCAGTAACTGAGGCGTGTCCAGGGCGTATTTTCGCAGGGCCTCTTCGTGTCTGGCTTCTTGCGTCAGTTCTTTAGCGGTCATGGCGTTCTCGTTGATCGGAGGAATGGAAGATGGATCTGGATCATCAAGGATCTCTCTGACGCAAAAAACCGTGTGAAGCCCGGTTTATCTGGCCTTCAGAACCATTCGGGGATCATCTGAAAACTGCTGGGCGATGCACATGCAGGCAATGAATATAGGACGTTTTGCCGACGATTTACACGGTTCTTTACACCTATCCCACAAAAAACCATGCGCATGGAAAATCAGGGGAGCTTGGGAACATCTGTCAAAACAACCAGTCATAGCCATGTGCCATGCCGGCACTTCACAAGGAACTCCAGTGATGCGCAGCTTTTCGAAACGTTCGTTGACCCGGCTTGCTACCGCGACCCTGCTGCTCGGCAGTCTGACCTTGACCGGCGCTGCCCAAGCGGCTGTTGAAGTCTCCTCCGATATGCCGTCTTCCCACGACACCATTCCTGCCCTTCGTTTTAACCGATTTGATAAGTTCGTACTCGTCAAGACTAACGTCAACGTCAGCGCCTTGGAAAACCTGCCAAAAACCGTGAAGAACAACGCCGAGGAACTGGAAAACCAGAAACGCGTCCTCAGTGAGCAGGCCCGCCAGCTCGAAGAACTCAAGCGCACCAGTGGCTCCAGCTCCACCTCCAGCAGCAAGGAGATTGACGAGCTCAAGCGCACCATCAAGGAACAGGAACGCGACCTGAACGATCTGGGCAAGCAAGTGGAAGAACTCAAGCGCAAAAGCAGCTCCAGCTCGAGTTCGAGCAACAGCGAGATTTCGTCCCTGAAACGCGAGCTCAGCGATCAGGATCGCGAGATGGATCAGCTCAAACGTACGGTCGAGGAACTGAGCAGGAAAGTGAAATAACAAGGGGGATGGTGCCCGAGACAGGAATCGAACCTGCGACCTTCGCGTTACGAGTGCGCTGCTCTACCGACTGAGCTACACGGGCGGTGGCTAAACCTAGCACCGTCCCCTGTGGCCAGGCAACCCGCGACACAGGGATTTTCACCGCACAGCAAAACGCCCCGAACCAGTCGGGGCGTTTGCTTGTTCAGCGGTTAGGCGACGGGGTGATTAAACGCCCGATGCCTTGGCTGCTGCGACGTCCTTGATGGACAGTTTGATACGGCCGCGGTTGTCCACGTCCAGTACCAGCACTTCCACTTCCTGACCTTCTTTGAGGATGTCGGTCACTTTCTCGACGCGAGCATCGCTCAGCATGGAGATGTGAACCAGACCGTCCTTACCCGGCAGGATGTTGACGAACGCGCCGAAGTCGACGATGCGCTCAACCTTGCCGACGTAGATCTTGCCAATCTCGGCCTCTGCGGTGATACCCAGGACACGCTGGCGTGCTGCTTCTGCCGCTTCCTTGGTTTCGCCGAAGATCTTGATCGAACCGTCGTCTTCGATGTCGATCGAAGCCTTGGTTTCTTCGCAGATCGCACGGATGGTCGCGCCGCCTTTACCGATGACATCACGGATTTTGTCGGTGTCGATTTTCATCGCGATCATGGTCGGAGCATTTTCCGACAGTTCGGTACGGGACTGACCGATGATCTGGTTCATCTGACCGAGGATGTTCAGGCGCGCTTCCAGGGCCTGGCCCAGGGCGATTTCCATGATCTCTTCGGTGATGCCCTTGATCTTGATGTCCATCTGCAGTGCGGTGACGCCTTTGGCGGTACCGGCCACTTTGAAGTCCATGTCACCCAGGTGGTCTTCGTCACCCAGGATGTCGGTCAGGACGGCGAATTTCTCGCCCTCTTTAACCAGCCCCATGGCGATACCGGCAACTGGCGCCTTCATCGGCACACCGGCGTCCATCAGGGCCAGGGAAGCGCCGCAGACCGAGGCCATCGAGCTCGAACCGTTGGACTCGGTGATTTCCGATACCACGCGAATGGTGTACGGGAACACGTCAGCGGCAGGCAGCATAGCCTGGACCGAACGACGGGCCAGACGACCGTGACCGATTTCGCGGCGACCGGCGCCACCCATGCGACCACACTCGCCCACCGAGAACGGCGGGAAGTTGTAGTGCAGCATGAACGGGTCTTTCTTTTCGCCTTCCAGGGTGTCCAGCAGTTGCGCGTCACGGGCGGTGCCCAGTGTTGCAACGACCAGCGCCTGGGTTTCGCCACGGGTGAACAGTGCCGAACCGTGGGTCTTTGGCAGAACGCCGACTTCGATGTTCAGCGGACGTACGGTACGGGTGTCGCGACCGTCGATACGTGGCTTGCCGTTGACGATGTTTTCGCGAACGGTGCGGTATTCAATTTCACCGAAAGCAGCTTTGACGTCGCTGGCCGATGGCTGGCCTTCTTCGCCAGACAGCTTGGCAACGACCTGGTCTTTCAGCTCGCCCAGGCGTGCATAACGGTCGGCCTTGACGGTGATGGTGTAGGCCTGGGAGATCGCTTCGCCGAACTCGGCACGGATCAAGCCCAGCAGCTCGGTGGCCTCGGCTTGCGGAGCCCAGGCCCAGGTTGGCTTGGCGGCTTCAGCGGCCAGTTCCTTGACGGCGTTGATCACCACCTGGAATTCGTCGTGGGCGAACAGCACGGCGCCCAGCATCTGGTCTTCGGTCAGCTCTTTGGCTTCGGATTCAACCATCAGCACGGCTTCGGAAGTACCGGCCACGACCATGTCCAGGCTCGAGGCTTTCAGTTGCTCGTAGGTCGGGTTCAGCAGGTAGCCGGTGCTTTCGTGGAACGCGACGCGGGCAGCGCCGATCGGGCCATCGAAAGGAATGCCGGAAATCGCCAGGGCAGCCGAGGTACCGATCATCGCAGCGACGTCCGGATCGGTTTTCTTGCTGGTGGACACGACGGTGCAGACAACCTGCACTTCGTTCATGAAGCCTTCTGGGAACAGCGGACGGATCGGACGGTCGATCAGTCGGGAAGTCAGGGTTTCTTTCTCGGAAGGACGGCCTTCGCGCTTGAAGAAACCGCCAGGGATCTTACCGGCAGCGTAAGTCTTTTCCTGGTAGTGAACAGACAGCGGGAAGAAGCCCTTGCCTGGATCGGCTTGCTTGGCACCGACAACGGTCACCAATACGCTGACGTCGTCGTCAACGGTGACCAGCACTGCGCCGGAGGCCTGACGGGCGATACGGCCAGTCTCGAGGGTAACGGTCGACTGACCGAACTGGAATTTTTTGATTACCGGGTTCACGGTGTCCTACCTTCTTTGTGGCTCTTGGGGAACTTGTCTTCTTGCGAAATTCTTGGGCAATGACGGGAATCGGCCCGACGTCTGTCCAGGGTAAAACGTGTATCCAGATAAAACTTGAGGCTGGGAGCCTGCCATGCGCCAGCGGGAAACCCACTGACGCACGACAGACAACCAACCTCTAGCGCAATCGCTGATTAGCGACGCAGACCCAGGCGAGCGATCAGAGCGCTGTAACGGCTCACGTCCTTGCCTTTCAGGTAGTCCAGCAGCTTACGACGCTGGTTTACCATGCGGATCAGACCACGACGGGAGTGGTGATCTTTACCGTTGGCCTTGAAGTGACCTTGCAGTTTGTTGATGTTGTGGGTCAGCAGTGCAACTTGCACTTCTGGCGAACCAGTGTCACCAACAGCTTGCTGGTAGTCAGCTACGATTTGAGCTTTTTCTTGAACGTCGAGAGCCATGAGGCAATCCTTTTAGTCAGGAAACTGTTTCAAGGAAACAGCTTCAACAGGCCAGGGACAAATCCCTGTATCTATAAATGAGTAGTGACCGTGCCTGTTAACAGCCACACTCGCCAACCTGCTGTTACGCAGGCTGGTTCCGGTCATTCCGACCGAATCAGTCGACGCGGCGCAATGCGCCCGTCTTCGCTCACTTCACCGATACCGATGAAACGACCGTTGTGATCCTGTACCCGGACCATGCCGAACTTCGGCGCGTCCGGGGCACGTACCGGCTGGCCGTTGAGCCAGTAGAACGCACTGTGTTCCGAGAACTGCAACAGCGGCCAATCCAGCAACCCGCTGTCCGATGGCATCAGGAAACGGTCGACCGCTTCATTGCCACCTTCGGCATGTACCGCTTCAAGCTCTTCCAGCGTAACCGTCTGGGCCAACGCGAAAGGCCCGGCCTGGGTCCGTCGCAATTCTGCCACGTACGCGCCACAGCCAAGCTGTTCACCAATATCCTCCACCAGGGTCCGGATATAGGTGCCCTTGCTGCAATCCACGGCCAGCCGCGCAGTATTACCGTCAAAGGCCAGCAATTCCAAGCGCGCAATAGTAACAGAACGCGGTTCACGCTCCACTACTTCGCCTGCACGGGCCAGTTTATACAGCGGCTGTCCATCGCGCTTCAAAGCGGAGTACATCGGCGGTATCTGACTGATTTGCCCACGAAAACCCGGCAACACCGCTTCGACATCGGCCTGACCAACGGTCACCGGGCGTTCGAGCAAAACCTCACCTTCGGCATCCGCCGTGGTAGTGGTCTTACCCAGTTGCGCCAGGGTCTCATAGCCCTTGTCGGAATCGAGCAGGTACTGGGAGAACTTGGTCGCCTCGCCAAAGCACAGCGGCAGCACGCCAGTGGCCAGCGGATCGAGGCTACCGGTGTGCCCGGCCTTTTCAGCGTTGAGCAGCCAGCGAACCTTCTGCAACGCCGCGTTGGAGGTGAACCCCAGCGGCTTGTCGAGCAGGATGATACCGCTGACGTTACGACGGATACGTTTGACCTGAGCCACCGATTACTCCTTGGTGTCTTCGGGTTCAGCCGCAACCGGGTGCTGACTGTCTTCGGCCACGGCGCGTTCGATCAGGGCCGACAGATGCGCACCACGCACGACGCTTTCGTCGTAGTGGAAGTGCAGCTGTGGGACGCTGCGCAGCTTCATCTCCCGGGCCAGCTGCATACGCAGGAAGCCGGCAGCCGAGTTGAGCACCTTGATGCTCTGGGCGATTTCTTCGGCGCTGTCCTGGCCCATCACGGTGATGAAAATCTTGGCATGACCGACGTCACGACTGACTTCCACTGCGGTAATGGTGACCAGGCCGACGCGCGGGTCTTTGACTTCGCGACGGATCAGTTGGGCCAGCTCGCGCTGCATCTGATCGCCGATTCGTTGGGTACGGCTGTATTCTTTTGCCATGTCTTGTTACCTGTTACTGCCCTGCGGTGAAACCCGCAAGGTCTGAAAGCGGCAAACGCCCGGCCTGGCAAAAGCCAGACCGGGCGTTGCGTTTAGAGTCCGCCAGCCAGGCAGCATGTTCATGCGGCTGCCCGGTGCGGCTCTTGAAGTGCGCGAGTTAGAGGCTGCGAGCAACCTGGACCTTCTCGAAGACTTCGATCTTGTCGCCGACCTTGACGTCGTTGTAGCTCTTGACGCCAATACCGCATTCCATGCCGGCACGTACTTCGGAAGCGTCATCCTTGAAGCGGCGCAGGGATTCCAGCTCGCCTTCGAAGATCACGATGTCTTCACGCAGTACACGGATCGGACGGTTACGGTGAACAACACCCTCGATCACCATGCAACCGGCGATCGCGCCAAACTTCGGCGAACGGAACACGTCACGCACTTCAGCGGTACCCAGGATGTTCTCGCGAACATCACTGCCCAACATACCGGTGAGGGCTTTCTTGACGTCTTCGATGATGTCGTAGATCACGTTGTAGTAACGCATATCCAGGCCTTCCTGCTCGACGATCTTGCGAGCGCCGGCATCGGCACGCACGTTGAAGCCAAACAGTACAGCGTTGGAGGCCAGGGCCAGGTTGGCATCGGATTCGGTGATACCACCGACACCGCCACCGACCACACGCACTTGCACTTCGTCGTTACCCAGGCCATTCAAGGCGCCGTTCAACGCTTCCAGCGAGCCACGGACGTCGGATTTGAGGACGATATTGAGCGTCTTCTTCTCTTCCTGGCCCATGTTCTCGAAGATATTTTCCAGCTTGCCAGCGTGAGCACGAGCCAGTTTGACTTCGCGGAACTTGCCTTGACGGAACAGAGCCACTTCACGGGCTTTCTTCTCGTCAGCCACAACGCTCATCTCGTCGCCAGCGTCCGGGGTGCCATCCAGGCCGAGGATCTCGACAGGGATAGCCGGACCGGCTTCTTTGATGGGCTTGCCGTTCTCGTCGAGCATGGCGCGCACGCGGCCATAGTTCGAGCCGACCAGGACCATGTCGCCTTGGCGCAGCGTACCGTCCTGAACCAGGACGGTCGCCACCGGGCCACGGCCCTTGTCGAGGCGCGATTCAACAACCACACCACGGCCAGGAGCCGAAGGCGTAGCGGTCAATTCCAGAACCTCGGCTTGTAACAGAACGGCTTCGAGCAGTTCGTCAACGCCGGTACCCATCTTCGCCGAGACCGGAACGAATGGAGTGTCGCCACCCCACTCTTCGGAGGTCACGCCGTGAACCGACAGTTCGCTGCGGATGCGATCGAGATCAGCACCCGGCTTGTCGATCTTGTTCACTGCAACCACCAGCGGTACGCCAGCAGCCTTGGCATGCTGAACGGCTTCGATGGTTTGCGGCATCACGCCGTCGTCCGCTGCAACCACCAGGATCACGATGTCAGTTGCCTTGGCACCACGGGCACGCATCGCGGTAAACGCGGCGTGACCCGGGGTGTCGAGGAACGTCACCATGCCGCGGTCGGTTTCAACGTGGTAGGCACCGATGTGCTGGGTAATGCCGCCAGCCTCACCAGCCGCCACCTTCGCACGACGAATATAGTCGAGCAGGGACGTTTTACCGTGGTCAACGTGACCCATGACGGTCACGACCGGTGCACGGGAAACCGCCTCACCTTCAAACTTCAGGGACTCGGCCAGGGAATCTTCCAGGGCGGTGTCGCTGACCAGGGTCACTTTGTGGCCCAGCTCTTCAGCAACCAGCTGGGCAGTTTCCTGGTCCAGTACCTGGTTGATAGTGGCTGGCGTACCCAGCTTGAACATGAACTTGATGATTTCAGCAGCCTTGACCGACATCTGCTGGGCCAGATCGCCCACAGTGATGGTCTCGCCGATCTTCACTTCGCGCACGACAGGGCCGGTAGGGCTCTGGAAACCGTGGGCGTTGCGTTTCTTCAGCTTGGCCTTGCCGCGACCGCCACGACGGAAGCTGTCGCTTTCCTCGTCGGTGGTACGTGGCGCAACACGAGGTGCTGGTGCCTTTTCCTTGACCGAAGCACGATGAGGCGCGTTCTTGCGCTCACCATCGCCACTGCCACGACGGTTGTCGTCGGCACGTGGCTTGTCCGGACGACGCTGTTCGTCGCGCTTGCGAGTATCGGCCGGAGCCGGCGCTGGCGCCACGACCGGAGCGGCTTCGCGCACAGGCTCGGCTACCGAGGCAACAGCCTCGGCGGATGCTACCTGAGCCGTTTGCGCTGCAGCAGGCTGGCGACGCGCTTCTTCTTCGGCGCGACGCTTGGCTTCTTCTTCAGCCTTCTGACGAGCAGCATTCTCTACTGCGCGACGTTCTTCCTGTTCACGTTTGCGCTCGGCTTCGATTTCTTCCGGGCTGCGCTGTACGAAGACTTTCTTCTTGCGCACTTCAACGCTGATACTTTTGCTACCGGCAACACGCAGGGTGCTGGTGGTTTTACGCTGCAGAGTGATCTTGCGCGGTTCTTCCACTTTCGCCTTGTGACTGCTCTTCAGGTGAGTCAGCAGGGACTGCTTCTCACTGTCGGTCACATGTTCCTCGGCGGCGGTGTGCGGCAGACCTGCCTCACGCATCTGCTGCAACAGGCGCTCTACCGGTGTTTTGACCTCATCGGCCAGTTGTTTCACCGTGACTTGCGTCATGCACTTCTCTCCTCAGGCCGCGCCTAATTACTCGAACCAGTGGGCTCGGGCGGCCATGATCAACTTGCCGGCACGATCATCGTCAATGCCGTCGATGTCGAGCAGATCGTCAATAGACTGCTCGGCCAGGTCTTCGCGGGTAATTACGCCGCGCACCGCCAGTTCCATCGCCAAATCCTTGTCCATGCCCTCAAGCGAGAGCAGGTCTTCGGCCGGATGGGCGTCTGCCAGCTTTTCCTCAGTAGCGATGGCTTTGGTCAACAAACGATCCTTGGCCCGAGCGCGGAGCTCGTTGACGATCTCCTCGTCAAAGCCGTCGATGTTGAGCATTTCCTCCACCGGTACGTAGGCAATCTCTTCCAGGCTGGTAAAGCCTTCATCCACCAGCACCTGCGCCAGCTCTTCATCGACTTCAAGCTCTTCGATGAAGTTGCGCAGGATATCGCCAGTTTCAGCTTGCTGCTTAGCCTGGATGTCCGATTCGGTCATCACGTTCAGGGTCCAGCCAGTCAACTGGCTGGCCAGACGCACGTTCTGACCACCGCGACCGATGGCCTGAGCCAGATTGTCTGCGCCAACGGCGATGTCCATGGCGTGGGCATCTTCGTCGACGATAATTGCCGCCACTTCAGCAGGCGACATGGCATTGATCACGAACTGAGCCGGGTTGTCGTCCCACAGGACGATGTCCACACGCTCGCCGCCCAACTCGCCGGATACGGCCTGGACACGCGAACCACGCATGCCGATACAGGCGCCTTGCGGGTCGATGCGTTTGTCCTTGGAGCGGACCGCGATCTTGGCACGCGAACCCGGATCACGGGAGGCGGCCATGACTTCGATCAGGCCTTCAGCTATTTCCGGCACTTCGATGCGGAACAACTCGATCAGCATTTCCGGCGCGGTACGCGACAGGATCAGCTGCGGGCCGCGGTTCTCGGTGCGGATTTCCTTGAGCAACGCACGCAAACGCACGCCGACCCGGAAAGTTTCGCGAGAGATGATGTCTTCGCGAGCCAGCAACGCTTCGGCGTTGTTGCCCAGGTCGACGATCACGTTGTCGCGGGTGACTTTTTTCACGGTGCCGGAGATGATTTCCCCCAGGCGTTCGCGATAAGCGTCGACGACTTGCGCGCGCTCAGCTTCGCGAACCTTCTGCACAATAACCTGCTTGGCAGTCTGTGCAGCGATGCGACCGAACTCAATGGACTCGATTTTTTCTTCTACTACATCACCGACCTTGGCTCCCGGATGCGTTTCAGCAACCTTGCTCGGCCAGGTTTCGATAGCCGGATCGTCCAGGTCGGCTTCCTCGACCACCGTCCAGCGACGGAACGTCTCGTAGGCACCAGTGTGGCGATTGATTTCCACACGCAAATCAACTTCGTCTTCAAACCGCTTCTTGGTAGCAGTGGCCAGGGCCAGCTCCAGCGCTTCAAAAATAACGTTAGCCGGTACGCCCTTTTCATTGGATACCGACTCAACAACCAGCAGTACTTCTTTGCTCATCGTACGCCTCGCCTTTCGCAAGCCATTGGATCCGCGGGATCCGCAGTATCTGGCACGTATCAGTCAAAACTGGGAATAATGTTGGCCTTGTCGATCATATCGATCGGCAACAGAAACTCATGGTCATCTACCTGCACCACGACGTCCTGCTCTTCTACACCGCGCAGAAGGCCTTGAAAGTTGCGCCGTCCTTCGAAAGGCGAGCGCAGCTTGATCTTCACTTGTTCACCGGCAAACGAAGCGAACTGTTCAAGTGTGAACAGGGGGCGCTCCATGCCTGGCGAGGAAACCTCAAGGGTGTATTCGGAGGTGATTGGATCTTCAACATCCAGTACACCGCTGATCTGACGGCTGACGATGGCGCAATCATCCACCAACACGCCGCCTTCCTTATCGATATAAACGCGCAACAGTGAGTGGCGACCTTGAGCCGAAAACTCAATACCCCAGCATTCATAGCCAAGGGCCACGACCACCGGGGCCAACAAGGCCTGCAACTGTTCTAGCTTGCTCGACACCTGAACCCCCTCGTGCATGTTTGTGCATGCTGTGCAAATAAAAAAAAATGGGCGAATCGCCCATCCCTGAAACGCCGTCGAACAGCGGCGTTATAAAGTGTCCAGCTAACAAAAAGCCCCTTGGAAGGGGCCCCTGAAACTGGTTGCGGGAGCCGGATTTGAACCGACGACCTTCGGGTTATGAGCCCGACGAGCTACCAGACTGCTCCATCCCGCGACAAAGCTGGGGCGGAAGTATACGACCGATCCCTTACAGGGTCAATGTAACCCTTCCACCTACAAGAAAGCCCGCAATCGCGGGCTCTCCTGATAATTGGTACCGAGAAGGGGACTCGAACCCCTACACCCTATGGGCACAACCACCTCAAGGTTGCGTGTCTACCAATTCCACCACCTCGGCAATACAACGTTTGAAACCTTCTTACTTCTGCTCTTGAGCTGGAGGTACGTCAGTCGCCGGATTGGCCAACTTTTGCTCTTGAAGCACCGGGACATCATCAGAAGCCGGCTGTTGCTTTGGCGCTTCCAGTACCGCTGGGTTTGGCAAACCTGCTTGAGTCAGCTCTTGAGCTTTCTCTTTAGCAAAGTAACCTAACCCTAAGCTGGTCATGAAGAAACCGGCGGCAAGTATAGCAGTAAACTTACTAAGAAAGGTAGAGGAACCTTGGCTTCCGAACACAGTATTTGAAGCACCTGCACCGAAAGACGCACCAGCATCCGCACCTTTACCCTGCTGCAGCAATACGAGAGCAACTACGCCCAGCGCACCCAGCAGATGAAAAACGACTACGACTGTTTCCAGCATTTTTTCAGTTTCCCGCGGCGCGACAAATCGCACCGAACTCATCTGCATTCAGGGACGCTCCACCAATGAGCCCCCCATCGATATCCGGCATGCCGAACAGTTCGACCGCATTGGCCGCCTTCACGCTGCCGCCGTATAGAAGCCGCACACCTCGTGCCACCTCAGAATTCTCTGCCGCCAACTGTGCGCGGATGGCTGCGTGCACATCCTGCGCCTGTTGCGGCGAAGCAGTCAGCCCGGTACCAATGGCCCAGACCGGCTCGTAAGCAATGACTGCCTTTGCAAAAGCACCGACACCCAAATCCTCGATGATGCTGCCCAGCTGACACCCGACAACTTCAAGGGTCTTGCCAGCCTCACGCTGCTCGAGGGTTTCCCCCACACACAGCACCGGAGTCAGACCGCAGGCCTGAGCCGCAGCAAACTTGCGGATCAAGACCTTATCCTGCTCACCCATGATCTGGCGACGCTCGGAATGCCCGACCAGGACCAGGGAGCAACCTGCATCCACCAACTGACTCGGCGCAATCTCGCCGGTCAGCGCACCTTGCATGGATTCCACCGCAGAATTCTGCGCACCGACCGAAATCGATTTACCTTTCAAGCCATCAACCACTTGGTTGATATACAGGCAAGGCGGGAATACCGCGACATCAACACCGCTTGGCAAGGCCAGATGACGAAGGCCATTGATCAGCTCAGCGACGCTGGCGCGGGTACCGTGCATCTTCCAGTTACCAGCTACCATAGGGCGACGCATGCTGTACCTCGTCGGTCAAAGTGGGCGCAGATGTTACCCAACCGATTCATGACTGGCAAGCCGAATTCAGGCAGAAACTTCAGTAACCAGCTTTGCCAGCTCTTCGGCATAACCGCGAACTTGAGTTTCTTCCTCTCCTTCGACCATGACACGCACCAAAGGCTCTGTGCCGGACTTGCGCAACAACACACGCCCACGCCCCGCCATCGCCTGCGTCACACGCTCACTGGCCTGCTTGACCTTCGCATGCTCAAGAGGATTTACACCGCCACCGAAACGCACGTTGATCAATACTTGCGGGCATTTGCGCAATGCCTGGCGCGATTGTGCGAGCCCTTCGTTACGCGCCTTGAGCGCCATCAACACTTGCAGGGCCGCAATGATCGCATCCCCTGTGGTGGTATGGTCAAAGCACACGATATGGCCGGAGTTCTCGCCCCCGATCACCCAGTTGCGCTCCAGCAGCTCCGAGATCACGTAGCGGTCACCCACGTTAGCTCGCACGAACGGGATATCCAGGTCCGCCAGAGCCAGCTCAAGCCCGAGGTTGCTCATCAACGTACCCACCACACCGCCCTGCAGCTTGCCACGCCCATGCAGGTCGCGAGCAATGATGAACAACAGCTCGTCACCGTCGACCACCGTACCGGTGTGATCAACCATCAGGACCCGATCACCGTCGCCATCGAAGGCGATCCCTAGATCGGCCTGCTCAGCCAGCACCGCAGCCTGCAACGCCTCGGTATGAGTGGAGCCACAGTTATGGTTGATGTTCAGGCCATTCGGTTGGGCGGAAAGCACCACCACCTCGGCGCCCAACTCGCGAAAGACGCTCGGCGCAACTTTATAGGTTGCCCCGTGGGCGCAATCGACGACGACTTTCAGGCCGGAAAAACTGGTACCGGTCGGCACACTGCCTTTGCAGAATTCAATGTAGCGACCCGATGCATCGTTGATCCGCGACACTTTGCCGATCTTGCTCGACTCAACCACCGTCATCGGCGTGTCCAGCAGTTCTTCGATCATCAGCTCGATATCATCCGGCAGCTTGGTACCCTGACCGGAGAAGAATTTGATGCCGTTGTCATCATGAGGGTTGTGCGAGGCACTGATCACGATGCCCGCCTGCGCCTGAAACGTACGCGTCAGGTAGGCAATGGCCGGCGTCGGCATCGGGCCCAGCAGCATCACATCGGCGCCCGCCGACGTCAGACCGGCCTCGAGGGCCGATTCGAACATGTAGCCGGAAATTCGCGTGTCCTTACCGACCAGCACCTTGCAAGCGCCCATTTTGCGGAACGCCATGCCGGCCGCCCAGCCGAGCTTGAGCATGAAATCAGGGGTAATAGGGTATTCGCCGACCCGACCACGAATACCGTCGGTGCCAAAGTATTTCTTGCTCATAAGTGCTCCGTCATTCTTATTCGGCTGAATCCACAGCTGCGATCATCCGCACGATATCCATCGTTTCGACCACATCGTGTACGCGCAATATGCGCGCACCTTTGGCAAGGGCCAACGCAGCCAGCGCGAGACCGCCATATAGGCGCTCGCCTACCGGGCGGCCCAAGGCATTACCTATCATGCTCTTTCGTGAGACCCCAACCAACAGGGGCCGCCCCAAGGCATGCAAGGCCTCCATATGTTTGAACAGACTCAGGTTGTGAGCCAGTGTCTTGGCAAAGCCGAATCCGGGATCAAGAATGATCCGCTCGGCGGGAATGCCCACGGCAGCACACTGGTCCAAACGCTCCATCAGGAACTCCCCCACTTCCCTGGTCACATCATCATAGTGCGGGTCATTCTGCATGGTCCCCGGCTCGCCGAGCATATGCATCAGGCACACCGGCAACCCGGTGGCCGCTGCAGCATCCAGGGCACCATCGCGCTGCAAGGACCGAACATCATTGATCAAGCCCGCCCCCAGCCGCGCAGTCTCACGCATGACCGCAGGCGTGGACGTATCGACCGAGATAATGACATCAAGTTCACGATGGATGCGTTCGACAATCGGCGCCACTCGCTCCAGCTCTTCGGTAGGCGAGACCGCACGCGCGCCCGGCCGGGTCGATTCGCCACCCACATCGATCAGCGTTGCGCCCGCGACCACCATGGCCTCGGCATGCCGCAGCGCAGCATCGAGCTGACTGAATCGACCACCATCAGAAAAGGAATCAGGCGTGACATTGAGAATGCCCATGACATGCGCATGGGCCAAATCAAGAACCCGGTTGCCGCAAGGCAACCGGGTCGAGGACTGAACAGAAGTCATTTCAAGCCTTAGACATCAGCGGCCGGACCGCCAATCGGTGTTTCCGGACGCTCACCCTGTACAGCTGGAGGTGTACCGGAGGTACCAGTACCACCTGTCCAGTCACGAGGCTCGCGAGGTACGCGACCGGCCATGATGTCATCGATCTGCTCGGCATCAATGGTTTCGTACTTCATCAGGGCATCGGCCATGGCATCGAGCTTGTCACGGTTGTCCGTGAGAATCTGCCGGGCAGTGCCGTAGCACTGATCGATGATGCTGCGCACTTCAGAATCGATCAGTTTGGCCGTCTCGCCGGAGAAGCTTGCATGCTGGCCACCGCCACCACGACCGAGGAACACTTCCCCTTCTTCTTCGGCATACATAAGCGGCCCCAACTTCTCGGACAGCCCCCACTTGGTAACCATATTCCGGGCGATCTGGCTGGCACGCATGATGTCGTTGGACGCGCCAGTGGTCACACCATCAAAGCCCAGCGTCATCTCTTCAGCGATACGGCCGCCGTACAATGAACAGATCTGGCTGATCAATGCACGCTTGGACAGGCTGTAGCGATCCTCTTCCGGTAGGAACATGGTCACGCCCAGGGCACGGCCGCGCGGGATGATCGAGACCTTGTAGACCGGATCATGCTCAGGCACGACACGACCGACGATCGCGTGACCTGCCTCGTGATACGCAGTGTTCTGCTTTTCTTTCTCCGACATGACCATGGATTTGCGCTCTGCGCCCATCATGATCTTGTCCTTGGCCAACTCGAATTCCTTCATTTCCACAACACGCTTGCCGGTGCGAGCAGCAAACAGCGACGCCTCGTTGACCAGGTTCGCAAGGTCGGCACCGGAAAAGCCCGGCGTACCACGCGCGATGACAGCCGGTGCGACGTCGTCACCCATTGGCACCTTGCGCATATGAACCTTGAGAATCTGTTCGCGGCCGCGAATATCCGGCAGCCCCACCACGACCTGGCGGTCGAAACGACCTGGGCGCAACAGCGCGGGGTCGAGCACGTCAGGACGGTTGGTGGCGGCAATCACGATGATGCCGTCGTTCATTTCGAAACCGTCCATCTCCACCAGTAACTGGTTGAGGGTCTGCTCACGCTCATCGTGACCACCCCCCATGCCGGCACCACGGTGGCGACCGACGGCGTCGATTTCGTCGATGAAGATGATGCATGGCGCGTGTTTCTTGGCCTGCTCGAACATGTCGCGAACACGGCTGGCGCCCACACCGACGAACATTTCGACGAAGTCGGAACCGGAAATCGTGAAGAACGGCACCTTGGCTTCACCGGCAATCGCCTTGGCCAGCAAGGTTTTACCGGTACCCGGTGGACCCACCATCAGCACGCCGCGCGGAATACGACCACCCAGGCGCTGGAACTTGCCCGGATCACGCAGGAACTCGACCAGCTCGCCCACTTCTTCCTTGGCTTCGTCGCAACCCGCGACGTCGGCCAGGGTGGTTTTCACCTGATCTTCGGAAAGCAGACGGGCCTTGCTCTTACCAAAGCTCATCGGCCCGCCCTTGCCTCCACCGCCGCCCTGCATTTGGCGCATGAAGAACATGAACACGGCAATAATCACCAGAATCGGGAAGCTGGCGACCAGGAGTTGGGTCCAGATGCTTTGCTGCTCAGGCTGCTTGCCTTCGACCGCCACATGATTGTTCACCAGGTCGCCGATCAAACCATTGTCCTGAATTGCCGGACGAATGGTCTTGAAGCTGTCGCCATCGGTGCGCTTACCGGTAATCACATAGCCATCAACGGCTACGCGCTCGACCTTGCCATCCTTGACCTGCTGGATGAAGTCGGAATAGTTGAGGGTCTGCGGCTCGTTAGGGCTGGAGAAGTTGTTCATCACGGTCACAAGGACAGCGGCGATGATCAACCACAGGATCAGATTCTTTGCCATATCGTTCAATTAACTACCCTCTGAAGCAAGCTCCGCTACTGGCGCGCGCTTCGCATGATATTCACCGGCCTAACTTACTACATTACCTACGACTCTGGCAGGCGCCGTCTGTAACCCTTTGTGAAACTTTGACCGCGTAATTTTCGTTACGCGACTTTTTCAATGCGAGACAAAAAAAACTATCGCCCCCGTCAAAGACGCTCATCACTGGCTGCGCCTTCAACACCGCGAAACCCCCGCGCCAGCAGATACTGCTCGCGAGAACGGTCACGGGACGACAATGGCTTGCGCATCTGCACCTTGTCGAACAATTTACGGATGCCCTTGTGGTATTCGTCGAAGCCTTCTCCTTGGAAGACCTTGATCAAAAAGTCACCACCAGGACGCAAAACCCGCCCGGCAAGATCCAGAGCCAGTTCGCTGAGGAACATTGCACGAGGCATGTCGACAGCCGCCAATCCACTCATATTGGGGGCCATATCGGAAATCACAAGGTCAACCTGCGTATTTCCGACAGCCTCCAGGATTTTTGCCAACACAGCGTCTTCCGTGAAATCGCCCTGGATAAAGGTCACATCAGGGATGCTGTCCATTTCCAGGATGTCGGAAGCGATCAAGCGACCCTGACCGCCAATCAGACGACTGGTCACCTGGGACCAACCGCCCGGCGCCGCGCCGAGGTCGATCACGGTCATGCCTGGACGGATCAGGCGATCCTTTTCCTGGATCTCCAGCAATTTATAGCTGGCGCGAGAGCGATAACCATCTTTTTGCGCCATTTTGACGTACGGATCGTTGAAATGCTCTCTGAGCCAGTTCTGGCTAGTCTTGGAACGGGCCACGGGCCACCTCTAAAAAATAAAACGGGTCGTGATTAAGTGGGCGGTCCCGGACTTGCTCGGGTAAACTGGCCGCCGCTTTTTACAAGATCAGACGCAGAGGTCAGATTATGCCGCTCACTCAAGAGCAGAAGAAACAATACAAATCCATTGGCCACCATCTGAAACCGGTTTTGACTGTGGCTGACAACGGTTTGACGGAAGGTGTACTCGCCGAACTGGAACGCGCCTTGAGCGATCATGAGCTGATCAAGATCAAGCTCAACATCCTCGACCGCGAAGCCCGCCTGGCTGCCGTTGCCGAACTGTGCAAGACCGGCAAGGCAGACCTGGTGCAGGTCATCGGCAAGATGGCGCTGATTTACCGCAAGAACTTCAGCGTCAACAAGCAACTGTCGAACGTTCACCGCTTCAAGTGATGCCAAAGGGTCAAGGGTGTGCCTCGCACACCCCGCCGCTCCACCCGGGAACCGGCTGCAACACCAGCACTAATCCGGAAAAACCCAGCACCAGGTAACTGAATACCTGCCACTGGCTCGCCTCCGGCCAGCCCAGATGCACCGCAAAGAACATCCCGCACGCGTACAACGACATGAGCAACACTTGCCCGCGAATGTCGCGCCATAGACTGGCAAGGCCCTCAGCCTGAACCAGCACCAAAGCCTGAAACATTACGCACGCCGCGGAAAAACCCACCAGCAGCGCCGTCAGCATGCCTGCGATTTCATCGATGAGCAGCGGTGCCAGGCCTACTCGACCCAGCACCGGCAGCAAACCGACGTGCAATAACCAGACGCCGCCCACCCACAACATCTGGGTGAGCTGCCAGATCATGGCGCCCGCTCGCAGCGGGCGTCTTCGTTCAGATGTGACGGACTTCGACAATCTCATACTCAATGACACCACCAGGCGTCTTCACCGCCACCACATCGCCCTCTTCCTTGGCAATCAAGGCGCGAGCGATGGGCGAACCAACGGATATCTTGCCGAGCTTGATGTCTGCCTCGTCCTCACCAACGATCTGGTAAGTGACGCTTTCATCGGTCTCGACGTTGGCGATTTCCACGGTAGTGCCAAAGATCACCTTGCCGGTGTGCGGGATCGTCGTGACATCGATGATCACCGCATTCTGCATGCGACCTTCGATATCACGGACGCGCGCCTCGACCATCCCCTGCTCCTCTCGGGCTGCGTGGTATTCGGCGTTTTCCTTGAGATCGCCGAGCTCGCGCGCCTCACCAATAGCCTGGCTCAAGCGCGGGCGCTCGACCTTGGTCAGCAAAGCGTGCTCTTCTTCCAGGGCCTTCGCGCCCTGAACAGTCATCGGGTACTTGGTTATGCTCATGCCTTTAATCCTGCATGTAGATCCTGCAAGCGACGCACAGTCTTCTCGGGACCGAACTTGAGCGCTTCGCAGATCGCTTCGCCCGCAGCAATGGTCGTGGTGCAGTAGATCTTGTGCTGCAGTGCATTGCGACGAATGGAATAGGAGTCAGCAATCGACTGACGACCTTCGGTGGTGTTGATGATCAGCGTGACTTCGTCATTCTTGATCATGTCGACCACGTGCGGACGCCCCTCGGTCACCTTGTTCACACGACGCACTTTCAGGCCTGCCTCTTCGATCAGCCTGGCAGTACCGGCAGTGGCGACCACTTCGAAGCCCAAGTTGATCAGATCACGGGCCACGCCTGCAACCAGTGGCTTGTCGTCATCACGCACGCTGATGAACGCCGTGCCGCCAGTCGGCAACACTTCGCTGGCGCCCATCTGAGCCTTGGCGAAGGCTTCACCGAAGGTATCGCCCACACCCATCACTTCACCGGTGGACTTCATCTCCGGGCCGAGGATCGGGTCGACGCCAGGGAACTTGGCGAACGGGAAGACCGCCTCTTTCACACTGTAGAAGTTCGGAATGATTTCCTTGGTGAAATTCAGTTCCTTCAGGGTTTTGCCAGCCATGACCCGTGCAGCGATCATCGCCAGGGAAACACCGATGCACTTGGAGACGAACGGCACGGTCCGGGAAGCGCGCGGGTTGACCTCGATGACGTAAATGTCTTCACCCTGCAGGGCCAGTTGCACGTTCATCAGGCCGATGACGCCCAGCTCCAGGGCCATTTTCTTGACCTGATCGCGCATCTCGTCCTGGATGTGCGCCGGCAGCGAGTAAGGCGGTAGCGAGCAAGCGGAGTCACCGGAGTGAACGCCCGCCTGTTCGATGTGCTGCATGATCGCGCCAATCACCACGTCCTTGCCGTCGCTGACCGCGTCCACGTCCATTTCGATGGCGCAGTTGAGGAAGTGATCCAGCAGCACCGGGCTGTCATTGGAGACCTGGACCGCTTCGCGCAGGTAGCGCTTGAGCTCGTCTTCTTGATAGACGATTTCCATCGCACGGCCGCCCAGCACATAGGACGGACGCACCACCAGCGGGTAACCGATCTTGGCGGCGGCACGAATCGCTTCGTCTTCGCTGCGCACGGTAGCGTTTGGCGGCTGGCGCAGGTTCAGGCGCTCGACCATCTGCTGGAAGCGCTCACGGTCTTCGGCGCGGTCGATCGCATCCGGACTGGTGCCGATGATCGGCACGCCGGCGGCTTCAAGGGCGCGCGCCAGTTTCAGCGGGGTCTGGCCGCCGTACTGGACGATCACGCCTTTTGGCTTCTCGACACGAACGATTTCCAGCACGTCTTCCAAGGTCACTGGCTCGAAGTACAGCCGATCGGAAGTGTCGTAGTCGGTGGAGACGGTCTCCGGGTTGCAGTTGACCATGATGGTCTCGTAACCGTCATCGCGCAGGGCCAGTGCCGCGTGTACGCAGCAGTAGTCGAACTCGATGCCCTGGCCGATCCGGTTAGGACCGCCACCCAGGATCATGATCTTGTCGCGAGTCGATGGCGCAGCTTCGCACTCTTCCTCGTACGTGGAGTACAGGTACGCGGTGTCGGTGGCGAACTCGGCCGCGCAAGTGTCGACGCGCTTGTAGACCGGGAACACTTCCAGCTTGTGGCGATGCGCGCGCAAGCTCTTCTCGGTCACACCCAGCAACTTGGCCAGGCGCATGTCGGAGAAGCCTTTGCGCTTGAGGCGGAACATCATGTCGCGGTCGATGCTGGACATGCCCAGGGTCTTGACCCGCTCTTCGTCCTTGATCAGATCTTCGATCTGTACCAGGAACCAAGGGTCGATCATGTTCATGCCGAAGATCTGCTCGACGGTCATGCCGGCACGGAAGGCATCGGCCACGTACCAGATACGCTCGGCGCCCGGCACGGTCAGCTCGCGCTTGAGCACGCCCATGCTTTCCGGGTCGGCTAGGTCCAGCTTCGGATCGAGACCGCAGACGCCCACTTCCAGACCGCGAAGAGCTTTCTGCAGGGATTCCTGGAAGGTCCGGCCGATGGCCATGACTTCACCGACCGACTTCATTTGGGTAGTCAGGCGGGCATCGGCCTTGGCGAACTTCTCGAAGGCAAAACGTGGCAGCTTGGTAACGACATAGTCGATGGACGGTTCGAAGGACGCCGGGGTCTTGCCGCCGGTGATGTCGTTCGACAATTCGTCCAGGGTGTACCCCACGGCCAGCTTGGCAGCGACCTTGGCAATCGGGAAACCGGTGGCCTTGGAAGCCAGGGCCGACGAACGGGATACCCGCGGGTTCATCTCGATGACCACCATGCGACCCGTGTTCGGGCAGATGCCGAACTGGACGTTGGAACCGCCGGTTTCCACGCCGATCTCACGCAGGACCGCCAGGGAGGCGTTACGCAGGATCTGGTATTCCTTGTCGGTCAGGGTCTGGGCTGGTGCGACGGTGATCGAGTCACCCGTGTGCACGCCCATCGGATCGAAGTTCTCGATGGAGCAGACGATGATGCAGTTGTCCTTTTTGTCGCGGACAACTTCCATTTCATATTCTTTCCAGCCGATCAGGGATTCGTCGATCAGCAGTTCCTTGGTCGGCGACAAGTCGAGACCACGGGCGCAGATTTCTTCGAATTCTTCACGGTTGTAGGCGATACCGCCACCGGTGCCGCCCATGGTGAAGGACGGACGGATGATGCACGGGAAGCCGAGGCGCTCCAGGACGGCGTTGGCCTCTTCCATGCTGTGGGCGATGCCCGAACGCGGGCAGTCCAGGCCGATGGATTTCATCGCCTTGTCAAAGCGCGAACGGTCTTCGGCCTTGTCGATGGTGTCGGCGTTGGCGCCGATCATTTCCACACCGAACTTCTCCAGGACGCCTTCGCGCTCCAGGTCCAGGGCGCAGTTCAGCGCAGTCTGGCCACCCATGGTCGGCAGCAGCGCGTCCGGGCGCTCCTTCTCGATGATCTTGGCAACGGTCTGCCACTTGATCGGCTCGATGTAGGTGGCGTCGGCCATGGCCGGGTCGGTCATGATGGTGGCCGGGTTGGAGTTCACCAGGATGACGCGGTAGCCCTCTTCGCGCAGGGCTTTACAGGCCTGGGCGCCGGAGTAGTCGAATTCGCAGGCCTGGCCGATCACGATCGGGCCAGCGCCGAGAATCAGGATGCTTTTTATGTCTGTACGTTTTGGCATGGGTTTGTCACTCAAATCCGCAGGTCAGTCGGCTAGGCCGTCGAACAATCTTTGAAGCGCCCGAAGGGGCCGCCGCGCTCGGGGCCGCCCTCGGGCTTCTCGCGGTCAGCGTCGCTTGGCCATCTCGTTGATGAAGCGATCGAACAGCGGAGCCACATCGTTCGGGCCCGGGCTCGCTTCAGGGTGGCCCTGGAAGCTGAACGCGCTCTTGTCGGTACGCTCGATACCTTGCAGCGTGCCGTCGAACAGCGACTTGTGAATCGCGCGCACGTTGGCCGGCAGGGTGGCTTCGTCCACCGCAAAACCGTGGTTCTGGCTGGTGATCATCACCACGCCGGTGTCCAGGTCCTGCACGGGGTGGTTGGCACCGTGGTGGCCATGACCCATCTTCAAGGTCTGGGCGCCCGAAGCGAGGGCCAGCAGCTGGTGACCGAGGCAGATACCGAATACCGGGATCTCGGTCTCCAGCACGTCCTTGATCGCCTGGATCGCGTAGTCGCAAGGCTCCGGATCACCCGGGCCGTTGGACAGGAACACACCATCGGGCTTGAGGGCCAGGACGTCGGCAGCCGGGGTTTGGGCCGGCACTACGGTGACGCGGCAACCACGCTCGACCAACATGCGCAGGATGTTCAGCTTGACGCCGTAGTCGTAGGCCACCACGTGGTAAGGCAGCTCGCAAGCCTCGATCGTCGCGTGACTGTCGGTCTTCAGGTCCCAGACCGTGGAGCGCCATTCGTACTGCTTCTTGGTGCTGACGACCTTTGCCAGGTCCATGCCCTTGAGGCCAGGGAAGCCCTGGGCAGCGGCGATGGCCGCCTCTTCGGAAATGTTGTCGCCGGCCATGATACAGCCGTTCTGCGCGCCTTTTTCCCGAAGGATGCGGGTCAGGCGACGGGTGTCGATACCGGCGATCGCCACGACATTGTTGGCTTTCAGGTAATCGGACAGGGACATCGTGTTACGCCAGTTGCTCGCTACCAGCGGCAAGTCACGGATGACCAGGCCGGCGGACCAGACACGATCAGACTCGGCGTCTTCCGGCGTGGTGCCGGTGTTGCCGATGTGCGGGTAAGTCAGGGTAACGATTTGTTGGGCGTAGGAAGGATCGGTAAGAATTTCCTGATAGCCGGTCATTGCGGTGTTAAACACCACCTCACCAACGGTCTGACCGTCGGCTCCAATGGCTTCGCCGCGAAAAATGCTGCCATCAGCAAGGGCGAGTATGGCTGGCTTAGTCAAGAAGACCTCCCGTAAATAAAGCCTGAAAGGGCGATCGCAGGTTGTAAAAAAGCGGAGTGACGTATGGACACGTCACCCCGCTTGTTCACTGAATTATTCTGCGCGCTTTTAGTGGACACACTAAAGCTGTAGCTTACAGAAAAAGGCTTTTTTGGTCCACCGCTAATGAGCCTTAAAGGCAGGGGAATGCGACAGGGCGTCGCGAGGCGGTGTAAAACGGGGGCTCAGTATAACCTGAACCCCATACTTAAGGGCATCAACGCAGGTCGAGAACGTCCTGCATGTCGTACAAACCAGGCTCGCGGCCATCCAGCCACAGCGCGGCACGAACGGCACCCTTGGCGAAAGTCATCCGGCTCGACGCCTTGTGGGTGATCTCCAGGCGCTCGCCTTCAGTGGCGAACAGCACGGTGTGGTCGCCCACCACATCACCACCGCGCACAGTGGCGAAACCGATGGTGCTGCGCTCACGAGCACCGGTGTGCCCCTGACGCCCATACACGGCCACTTCCTGCAGGTCACGCCCCAGCGCATCGGCAATCACCTCACCCATGCGCAAAGCCGTTCCCGAAGGCGCGTCGATCTTGTGCCGATGATGCGCCTCGATGATTTCAATATCCGCATCGTCACCCAAGACCCGAGCCGCCATGTCCAGCAGCTTCAGCGACAGGTTCACGCCTACGCTGAAGTTCGCGGCGAACACGATCGGAATATCTTTGCCCGCATCGGCCAGCAACTGCTTTTGCGCGGCATCCAACCCCGTCGTGCCGATCACCATGGCCTTGCCGTGCTTGCGGCAGATCGCAAGGTTTTTCAGCATCACTTCCGGCAGGGTGAAATCGATCAGGACATCGAACTCGTCGAGCACTTTCTCCAGGCCGCCAGACATCGGCACGCCGATACGCCCCAGGGAGGCCAGCTCACCCGCATCAGCACCCACCAGCGTGCTGTCGGGCCGAACGATGGCCGCCGTCAGGCCGGAAAGCGGCGAGCGCTGCTGCACCGCCTCGACCAGCGCCTTCCCCATGCGCCCCGCAGCGCCCATCACAGCTATACGTCGCATGCGAACTCCTTACAGGTCGCCGAAGAAGCGTTTCACGCCTTCGAACCAACCGGTGGTTTTCGGGGAGTGGCTGTTGTCATCCGCCAGCGAGCTGCGAAACTCCTCCAACAGCTCACGCTGACGCCGACCCAGGTTGACCGGCGTCTCCACCGCCACGCGGCACATCAGATCACCCGCACCACCGCCACGCACTGGCGCGACGCCTTTGCCACGGATCCGGAACTGTTTGCCGGTTTGCGTGCCCTCGGGAATTTTCAGCTTGACGCGACCGTCGAGGGTCGGGATCTCAAGCTCACCACCCAAGGCCGCATCGACGAAGCTGATCGGCACTTCGCAGAACAGGTGCTTGCCGTCGCGCTGGAAAATCGCATGCTCGCGCACGTTGATGACCACATACAGGTCGCCAGTCGGGCCGCCCAGGGCGCCCGCCTCGCCTTCGCCGGACAGGCGAATGCGGTCACCGGTGTCAACACCCGCCGGCACTTTGACCGACAGCGTCTTGTACTCTTCGACACGCCCTTCGCCATGGCAGGAGTCGCACGGATCGGAAATGATCTTGCCTTGGCCATGGCAACGCGGGCAGGTCTGCTGCACCGAGAAGAAGCCCTGCTGCATGCGAACCTGGCCGATCCCGCCGCAGGTTGGGCATGTCACGGGCGAAGAACCCTTCTTGGCGCCCGAGCCATCGCACGGCTTGCAATTGACCAGTGTCGGAACACGGATATTGACGGTGGTACCGCGCACCGCCTCTTCCAGGTTCAGCTCCAGCGTGTAGCGCAGATCACTGCCACGCTGGGCGCCGCCACGGGCACCGCCGCGACCGCCACCGAAAAAATCGCTGAACACATCACCGAAAATATCGGAAAAGTTCTGACCGCCGAAACCGGCACCACCGCCACCCATACTTGGATCGACGCCGGCATGACCGTACTGGTCGTAAGCCGCGCGCTTGCTCGAATCGGACAGTACTTCGTAGGCCTCGTTGGCCTCCTTGAACATCTCTTCCGACGCTTTGTCGCCGGGATTACGGTCCGGGTGGTGCTTCATCGCCAGGCGACGATAAGCCTTCTTCAGGTCTGCCTCGCTGGCCCCCCGCTCGACACCCAACACTTCGTAAAAGTCACGCTTTGCCATTAGTCTTTGCACTCTTATAGGACGTCTGGCAAACCTCTCCTGAACCTTGCCAAACTCGTTGAGCCCCAATACAGGCCCGGACCCAACTCACGTCAATTCAACGATCCTGGTCATATATCTTTCAGCCAGGGCCCCGGCCAAAACGCGGCGTCCATCGTCGGAAAGCAGGAGCATTCCCGAACACACCGCCAACACCCGAACACTGTCGCATGCTGTAAAAATTCACTGGTTCCAGACACGCCAACGCGGGAGCAAGCTCCCGCGCGGCGACATCCTACCAGCCACCGCACAAATGCAGTCAACCGGTCGACCAACAAGCGATTACTTGTGGTCTTTCACTTCTTCGAACTCGGCGTCAACGACGTCGTCGGCTTTCTCGGCCGATTCGTCCTGCGCAGCCGCGCCTTCGGCAGGTTGACCCTGTTCGGCGTACATCTTCTGAGCCACTGGCGCGGAGACCTTGGACAGCTCTTCGATCTTGGCCTCGATGGCCGCCTTGTCGTCGCCTTTGACGGCAGCTTCAAGGGCAACCACAGCCGCTTCGATGGCGGTTTTCTCTTCCGCGGTCACTTTCTCGCCAGCATCAGCGATCATTTTGCGAGTCGAGTGCACCAGGGCATCGCCCTGGTTGCGGGCGCTGGCCAGCTCTTCGAACTTGCGGTCTTCCTCGGCGTTGACTTCAGCATCGCGAACCATCTGCTGAATTTCTTCCTCGGACAGACCGGAGTTGGCCTTGATCACGATCGACTGGGTCTTGCCAGTGGCCTTGTCTTTCGCGCCGACGTGCAGGATGCCGTTGGCGTCGATGTCGAAGGTCACTTCGATTTGCGGCACGCCACGTGGCGCCGGTGGAATCTCAGCCAGGTCGAACTTGCCCAGGGACTTGTTCTGGGCAGCCTGCTTGCGCTCACCCTGCAGCACGTGGATGGTCACGGCGCCCTGGTTGTCGTCGGCCGTCGAGAACACTTGGGATTTCTTGGTAGGAATCGTGGTGTTTTTCTCGATCAGCGCGGTCATCACGCCACCCATGGTTTCGATACCCAGGGTCAGCGGGCTGACGTCGAGCAGCAAAACGTCCTTCACGTCGCCGGCCAGAACAGCGCCCTGGATAGCAGCACCCATGGCAACGGCTTCGTCCGGGTTCACGTCCTTACGCGCTTCTTTGCCGAAGAAATCGGTGACCAGTTTCTGAACCAGCGGCATACGGGTCTGACCGCCGACCAGGATCACGTCGTTGATGGCGCCAACGTCGATACCGGCATCCTTCATCGCAATGCGGCAAGGTTCGATGGTGCGCTGAACCAGGTCTTCCACCAACGCTTCGAGCTTGGAACGGGAGATTTTTACGTTCAGGTGCTTAGGACCGGTGGCGTCTGCCGTGATATACGGCAGGTTCACGTCGGTCGACTGGCTCGAGGACAGTTCGATCTTGGCTTTTTCAGCGGCTTCTTTCAGGCGCTGCATGGCCAGCGGGTCACCCTTGAGGTTCATGCCGCTTTCTTTCTTGAACTCGTCGACGAGGTAGTCGATCAGGCGGATGTCGAAGTCTTCACCACCGAGGAACGTGTCACCGTTGGTTGCCAGTACTTCGAACTGGTGCTCGCCGTCGACTTCAGCGATTTCGATCACGGAAACGTCGAAGGTACCGCCACCCAGGTCATAAACGATCACGGTGTGATCGCCCTTGGCCTTGTCCATACCGTAGGCCAGAGCGGCCGCGGTCGGTTCGTTGATGATACGTTTTACGTCGAGGCCCGCGATGCGGCCGGCGTCTTTGGTCGCCTGGCGCTGGCTGTCGTTGAAATAGGCAGGAACAGTAATGACCGCCTCAGTCACCGCTTCGCCGAGGTAATCTTCGGCGGTTTTCTTCATTTTCTTGAGGATTTCAGCCGAAATCTGTGGCGGCGCCATTTTCTGGCCGTTCACTTCAACCCAGGCGTCGCCGTTGTCAGCCTTGGCGATTTTGTAAGGCACCATCTTGATGTCTTTCTGAACGACTTCTTCGTCGAACTTGCGACCGATCAGACGCTTCACCGCGTACAGGGTGTTATGCGGATTGGTCACTGCCTGACGCTTGGCCGACTGGCCAACCAGAATCTCGCCATCATTGGCGTAAGCGATGATCGACGGCGTAGTACGCGCGCCCTCAGCGTTTTCGATGACTTTGGCCTTGCCGTTTTCCAGCACGGAGACGCACGAGTTGGTGGTCCCCAGGTCGATACCGATAATCTTGCCCATGTTCTTAACTCTCCCGAAACTTGGATTTTGTTGCCGCAGCAGTGGTGGCTAACTGCGGTAGCACTTAAACGCTTGACTTATAGATGGGGCCGCCAAGACCGATTTCAAGCCTGCTCATCAATCGAAGGCGAAACCGGCGCTGGCGTCTTGCTGACCACGACCATGGCCGGGCGCAGCAGACGACCGTTAAGCAGATAGCCCTTCTGGAAAACCTTCAGCACACTGTTTGGCTCGACATCAGCACTTTCCTGCATCGCCATGGCCTGGTGGTGCTCGGCGTTGAAGGGCTCACCATGCGGATCAAGGGTTTCGAGCTGATAACGCTTGAGAGTGTCCTGGAACATTTTCAGGGTCAGCTCGATGCCTTCACGCATCGGACGAATGTTTTCGTCATCCGGGTTGGACAGCTCCAGGCCACGCTCCAGGCTGTCGATGATCGGCAGCAGGTCGCCTGCAAAACGCTCCAGGGCGAATTTATGAGCCTTCTCTACATCCTGCTCGGCGCGACGGCGGACATTCTGCAGGTCGGCGGCGACACGCAACGCCTGATCCTGCGCACCGGCCAGTTGCTCCTCGAGCACTTGTACACGTGCCGCCAGGTCTTCACCGGAATCCTGGGAAGCCTGATTGGCGTCTAGATTTTGCGTGTCCTGCGTCTGTTCGTCAGCCATAGATTTCTCCTCTCAACTTCGTCCGCGAGCTCAACTCGCGCTTCTGCCCCGGTATATGGGGCCGGGTTTTGCAGCTTCAAGGGCCATCTGACGAATTGACCTTACAAAAAACCGCTGCATAACCATTCCCCTTAGCGCTAAGAAAATCATCTGTCCACGCAAATCGAGCTAAGCAGGGGCATTGTCAGGCCAAAACAAAACACTGTATAAATAACCAGACCTAAAGCCTGGGAGCGGCCTTATGCTGGTGCACCTGTCCGTACACAACTACGCCATCGTCGAACACCTCGACCTCGAACTTGATCGAGGCATGAGTGTGATCACCGGTGAAACCGGCGCTGGCAAGTCGATCATGCTCGATGCCCTGGGCCTGACGCTGGGCGACCGCGCCGACAGCGGCGTGGTTCGCCCCGGAGCGGATAAAGCCGACATCCTGGCGACGTTCGACTTGCTCGACATCCCCGAGGCCAGTGCCTGGCTGGCCGAACGCGACCTGGACACCGACGGCCTGTGCATCCTGCGCCGGGTCATCACCGCCGAAGGCCGCTCCCGAGGCTACATCAACGGCACGCCCTGCCCCCTGGGCGACCTCAAGGCCCTCGGCGAGCTGCTGATCGACATTCACAGCCAGCACGAACACCAATCCCTGCTCAAGACCGATACCCATCGACGCCTGCTGGATGAATACGCCGGCGCCACGGACCTGGCCCGCCAGGTCCAACTGGCGGCCCAACGCTGGCGCCAGACCCGGCAGGAACTGGATCGTCTTTCCAACTCCGGTGACGAACAGCGTGCCCGTCACCAGTTGTTGAGCTACCAGCTCGAAGAGCTGGAGAACCTGGCCCTGGGTGAAAATGAACTGGAAGAACTGGAGCAGGAACACAAGAACCTGACCAACGCCGAAACCCTGCTGAGCATTTGCCGGCAAGTGGTCGAACAATGCAGCGAGAGCGATTCAGGCAATGTGCTCAACGCACTGACAGCGAGCTTGAACCGGCTCTCCAGCGTGAACAATTCGGTGGGCACCCTGAACGAAGCGACCAACCTGCTGACGAGTGCGCAGATCCAGGTCGAAGAAGCCGTCGGGGAGCTGAATCGGTTCCTCGATCATTTCGATGCCGACCCGGCCCGCCTGCAATACCTGGAAGAGCGCCTGGACTCCATCTATACACTGGCGCGCAAGCACCGCATCCAGCCGACCGATGTTGCCGAACTCCAGCAGCGGCTGCTGGAAGAGCTGGAAACCCTGAACGCCAACGATGAATCCATCGAGCGCCTGGGGGACGAACTGGCTTCTTATGCCCGTCATTACCAGGAAAAGGCCAAGGAGCTCAGTGAACTGCGGCAGCGCGCCGCAACAGGGCTGGCCAGCGCCGTGGAGCAGGAAATCCAGCGCCTGGGCATGCCGGGCGGTCGCTTCACCATAGAATTGCGCCCCAACGCTGGTGCCGAGCTCCAGCCCAATGGCCTGGAGCAAGTGGAACTGCTGGTCAGCGCCAACCCCGGGCAACCGCTCAAGGCCCTGGCCAAAGTCGCCTCCGGCGGCGAGCTGTCACGAATCAGCCTGGCCATCCAGGTGATCACCGCGCAGACCTCTCGCGTGCCGACGCTGGTATTCGACGAAGTGGACGTGGGCATCGGTGGCCCAACCGCGGAAATTGTCGGCCAGTTGCTTCGGCGGCTGGGGGAACGCGGCCAGGTGCTGACGGTGACTCACCTACCCCAGGTCGCCGCCCAGGGACACCAGCATTTATTTGTGCACAAGGTACGTGGCGAAGACGCCACGCGTACCGCCGTGTCCAAGCTCAACAAAAACGAGCGTGTGGAAGAGGTGGCGCGAATGCTCGGAGGTATCGACCTCACTAAGGAATCCCTGGCCCACGCGAAAAAAATGGTCGTTACCGTAAAAACCTGACAAAAACCGCACAGCAAGAAGGCGACCCTAGGGTCGCCTTCTTTCGTTTGGGAGCTGTGGGCTCACACAACGAGCTTACTTCCTCTTGCGCACATGCAAGACGAGATGGTGATCGATCAGCTCGAAGCCATACTTTTCAGCAATTTCTTTTTGCAGCGCTTCGATTTCCGGACTGATGAACTCGATGACCTCACGGGTATCCACGTCCACCATGTGATCGTGGTGCTCCCCGTCAGCCAATTCAAAGACCGCATGACCGCCATCGAAATTATGACGAGCCACAAGACCCGCAGCCTCGAACTGAGTCAGAACACGGTAAACCGTGGCCAGACCGACGTCCTCACCAGCCTCCATAAGCGCCTTATAGACATCTTCAGCACTCATGTGGCGTTGCTCGGCGGAATCGAGCATTTGTAGAATTTTGACCCGTGGCAGGGTCACTTTGAGGCCGGCTTTGCGTAGTTCGCTATTTTCAACCATGGTCAGCTTTCTCGCGATGCTGCTTCGCAGCTTCTCTTAATGCGGGTATGATCGGCGTTTACGTTGTCCCAGCCAAGATAGTGGAAGTCGCCCACCGATGCAAAACACCAAGCTCTTGCTAACCAGTTTCACCTTTGTGGGACTGCTCGCACTCGCCGGTTGTTCATTCCCCGGGGTTTACAAAATCGACATCCAGCAGGGCAATGTCGTCACGCAGGACATGATAGACCAGTTACGCCCGGGAATGACCCGCCGGCAAGTACGGTTTATCATGGGTAACCCCCTGCTGACCGACACGTTCCATGCCGATCGCTGGGATTACCTGTACAGCTTGCAGCCAGGCGGCGGTGAGCGCCAACAGGAACGCATCAGCGTTATCTTTAGCCCCAACGACCAACTCGTCAGCCTGTCAGGCGATTTCATGCCTGGCGTGAGCCGTGACGAGGCCATCCTGGGCAAGGATAGCGACAACACCATGACCGACCCGGCCCAGAATGCCGAACAGCCGAAACCGGAAAAACCGGCCAAGCCAGGTTCGTTGCTGGACCAGATCCAGAAGGACGTGGACCAGGTCGAGACTGTACCAGTCCCGACGCCAGAGCCCCTGGACACCTCGCCGCAATAAATTGCGGCAATAAAAAAACCCGGCATGCCGGGTTTTTTTATTGCCTGTCATTCAAGCCAGGTTATTGCTCCGATTGACGCGCCTGGGCAGCCTTAGCCGCGCGCAAGCGACGAACTTCTTTCGGATCGGCCAACAACGGTCGATAAATCTCTAGTCGATCAGCCGCCTGCACCACCTGGCGCTCCGGATCGGCAACCACTTTGCCAAAAATCCCCACCGGGCAAGTCACCAGGTCCAGCTCCGGAAACACATCGCCAATGCCTGATGCCAGCAGTGCTGCACGAACACTCGAGCCTTCCTGCACCAGGCATGCATGCAAGACCTGGCGCTCCGCCGAGGCATACACCACTTCTACCTCAATCAACGCCTGAGCTCTGCATTCTGCTTGGCCCGCTGGCAGAACGCATCGACCAGGGTATTGGCGGCCTGATTGAACAGCGGCCCCAGCGTCGCCCGCACCAGAGGGCCGGCGTAGTCGAACGACAGGTCCAGGCTGATCTTGCAGGCCTTTTCGCCCAGAGGCTTGAACACCCAGACACCGTGGAGCTGATTGAAAGGCCCTTCTTCCAGATTCATCTCGATGGACTGCCCTGGTACCAGCGTATTGCGCGTGACAAAGCGCTGGCTCAAGCCGCTCTTGGCAATGTTGAGGCTGGCGCGCATATGCGTTTCAGAGCTCTCCAGCACCTCGGCCGATGAGCACCACGGCAGGAACTCCGGGTAGCTCGCCACATCGTTGACCAGGTCATACAGCGCCTGCGCCGGGTAGGGCAGCAAGGCCGAGCGTTGAATATGTGTCGTCATGTAAGCGTCACTTCCACAGCTGGGCGGCAAACACTACAAGAATGCCGATGGGCGCCACGTAGCGCATCAAGAACAGGCTCAAACCAAACAATACTGGACTACGCAGCGACAATTCATCACGCACCGCTTCACGCCCCATGATCCACCCTGCAAATACGACGAAACACAAACCACCCAATGGCAGCATGATCCGTGAGGTGAAGAAATCAATCACGCCGAAGAAATCCAGCCCTCCGGCTGCGCCCCACCGGTAGAGGTGGAAGAGCCCGTCTTCGCTCACGAAAAACTTCGCCTGCTTCCATATATTGAAGGAAAACACCGTACCCAGACCGACAAACCAGCAGGTAAAGGCCAGCCAAAAGGTCACCCAGGCACGACTGAGCCGAGTCCGTTCAACCAGGTAAGCCACCATGGGCTCCAACAGGGAAATGGCCGAGCTCCAGGCCGCAATGGCTACCAGGAGGAAAAATACCACGCCCATCACTTGGCCGAAGGCCATGTTGCCAAAGGCAAAAGGCAGGCTGACAAACATCAGCCCCGGCCCCTCACTGGGGTTCAGGCCGGAGGCGAACACAATCGGAAACAACGCCACTCCCGCCAACAACGATACGAAGGTATCCAACAGCGCGACACCGACAACGGTCCGGGTCAGGGACGCATTCTTGGGCATGTAGGCGCCATAGATCATGATCGAACCGACCCCGACGCTCAGGGAGAAAAACGCATGCCCCATGGCCGGCAGCAGGCCCTCCATGACTTTCTCCGGCTGGAAGTCGAACATGAAATGCACGCCTTCCATGAAATGCCCAGTGGTCATGCTGTAACCCAGCAGCACCAGGATCATCACGAACAGCAACGGCATCATGATCCGCAGGCTGCGTTCAAGCCCGGCCACCACGCCCCGGGCAATCACCACCGCCGAGAGCACCATGAAAATCGTGTGCCAGAGGGTCAGCCTCCAGGGATCGGCAATCACATTGCCAAAGTAGGCGCCTACCTGATCAGGCGTCACACCCTGAAAATCCCCACGCCCCATGTCGATGATGTAATCCAGCGACCAACCACCGACCACGCTATAGAAAGACAGGATCAACAGCGCCGTGATCATCCCGGCGAAGGCACCCCACGACCACTTGGCCGAATGCCCTGCTTCCACCGCCAGCACCTTCAGGGCATTGGCCGGGCTTTGCCGGGCCCGACGACCGATCAGGGTTTCGGCCAGCATGACCGGCGCGCCGATCAACGCAATGCACGCCAGGAACATCAGTACGAAGGCACCGCCACCGTAGACGCCGACCATGTAGGGGAATTTCCAGATACTGCCCAGCCCCACCGCCGAACCGGTTGCAGCGAATATAAAGACCCAGCGGCTAGCCCAACTGCCGTGGACAGAAACCTTGTCTGTCGACATCGTGATCACGCCCAAGCATTCAAAAAAGAGGCCGCATTGTCCGGGATTCACTCAACGTGCTCAAGCACGCTGCTTCACCGTAGCCGACACGCACGCAACTGCCTATAATGCCGCCCCTATGGCTAAACAGAAGAAACACCCCACAGGGACCATCGCGCAAAATAAAAAGGCGCGACACGATTACTTCATCGAACAGCGTTTCGAGGCTGGCATGGTCCTGGCCGGCTGGGAAGTAAAGAGCCTGCGTGCCGGCAAGGCGCAACTGGTCGACAGCTACGTGCTGCTCAAGGACGGCGAGGCCTGGCTGCTGGGCAGCCATTTCACGCCGCTGACCACCGCCAGCACCCACGTGATCGCCGACCCGACACGCTCACGCAAGCTGCTGCTCAACAAGCGCGAGCTGGAAAAGCTCTTCGCCTCCGTGCAGCAGAAGGGCTACACCTGCGTCTGCACGTCGCTGTACTGGAGCAAGCACTTGATCAAGTGCGAAATTGCCCTGGGCAAGGGCAAGAAGGAATACGACAAGCGCGACACCGAACGCGAACGCGATGCCGGCCGCGAGCTGCAGCGCGCGGTGCGCAACAAGGGCAAGGAAGACTAGCCCGGGATCGACAGCGGGAACCGAGCTTGCTCGCGATGACGACACCGGCGACATTGATGTGTCAGACAAGCTCGCTCCCACATGGATCCTGCGCCGATCACACAATGATGATCGAGCATAAATCCCATGTGGGAGCGGGCTTGCTCGCGAATGCGATCACCCAACCACCACAGCACTAACTGACTACATGCCTTTACGCCGCTCCGCCCGCGCCACGCGCTGCACTTCCTGACGCACCTCTTCCAAAACCTCCTGCACATACAAGATATGCCGGCTGGACACTTCCCGCGCTTGTTCGGCGTGCCCGGCCATAATCGCCTGGTACAACTCCCGGTGCTGGCTGATCAACATGTCGCGGGTTTCACTGCGCTGCTTGTACATACCGCCGATGTTGGTCACCACGTTGCGCTTGAGCAGGTCGAACAGGCCGCGGATGGTGTGCAGCAACACCGCGTTATGACTGGCCTCGGCAATCGCCAGGTGAAACCGGGCATCCGCCGCGCCCTCCTCCACCCGGCTCACCTCCTCGTGACGCGAGTAACAGTCCTGCAGTTCGTCGAATGCCGCCGTCAGCCGCTCGCGGTCCACCTCCGTGGCCCGCTGCGCCGCGTAATAAGCACAGGACGCTTCCAAGGTGTGACGGAACTCCAGCAAGTCACGCTGCGCTTCGGGATTGCTTTCCAAAAGCTGCAGCAGCGGATCACTGAACGTCGAGCCCAGCGACTCCACCACATAGTTGCCGCCGCCCTGGCGACTGACCAACAAGCCTTTGGCCGCCAGTTTCTGGATCGCCTCGCGCAACGAAGGGCGTGACACACCGAACTGCTCAGCCAGGGTCCGTTCGGCCGGCAGCCGCTCACCCGACTTGAGCGTGCCCTCAAGGATCATGCCTTCAAGCCGCTCGACAATATCGTCAGACAAACGGCGCTGACGAATCTGATCAAACCCCATAACTCAATTCTCCACGATCCCGACGGCTCGCCGGGCTCTCTATTCTGGCCCATCCGGGGCTTATCCACACCCATCAAAAGCCGTTTTCACCACCGGATCAGATGCCCTCTGCACCGCTTATTCGACGAAAGTTTCAGGGCGGCAAATTGACACACGACAACCAAGGCTTTTACCCTAGCCAACAGCGCTTGTAAATTGGTATTACCAATTATCCAAAGCGCTGATCAGTGCCTGACCAACAACAATTAGGGGCCCACCCACCATGCAAACCTGGCAACAGCTCTACAATCCGCTCGGCAGTCTCGGCTTGTCCGCACTCGCGGCCGTCATTCCCATCGTCTTTTTCTTCCTGGCCCTGGCGGTGTTTCGCCTCAAGGGGCATGTGGCCGGCGGCGTCACCCTGGCCCTGGCGATTGCCGTGGCGATTTTCGCGTTCAATATGCCCGCCGACATGGCCTTTGCCGCCGCCGGCTATGGCTTTGCCTACGGTCTATGGCCCATCGCCTGGATCATCGTCGCCGCCGTATTCCTCTACAAACTGACGGTCAAGAGCGGCCAGTTCGAGGTGATTCGCAGCTCGGTGCTGTCGATTACCGATGACCAACGCTTGCAAGTGCTGCTGATCGGCTTTTGCTTCGGCGCATTTCTGGAAGGTGCCGCCGGTTTCGGTGCTCCGGTGGCGATCACTGCCGCCCTGCTAGTCGGCCTGGGCTTCAACCCCCTGTACGCCGCGGGCCTGTGCCTGATCGCCAACACCGCACCGGTAGCGTTCGGTGCGCTGGGCATTCCGATCATCGTGGCCGGTCAGGTCACCGGGATCGACGCCTTCAAGATCGGCGCCATGACCGGTCGCCAGTTGCCCTTGCTGTCGTTGTTCGTGCCGTTCTGGCTGGTGTTCATGATGGACGGTCTGCGCGGCGTGCGGGAAACCTGGCCAGCTGCGCTGGTAGCAGGCTTGAGCTTCGCCATCACCCAGTACTTCACCTCCAACTTCATTGGCCCGGAACTGCCGGACATCACCTCCGCCCTGGCCAGCCTGATTTCCCTGACGCTGTTCCTGAAAGTCTGGCAGCCCAAGCGCACCGCTGGCGCCCAGATTGCCGGCGCCACCTCCAGCGCAACGGTCACCGCCAACGTCGGCGGTTTCGGCCAACCGCGCAGCACCGTGGCTTCGCCCTACAGCCTGGGGAAAATCATCAAGGCCTGGTCGCCGTTCCTGATCCTGACCGTATTGGTGACGATCTGGACCCTCAAGCCGTTCAAGGCGATGTTCGCCGCTGGCGGCTCGATGTACGGCTGGGTGTTCAACTTCGCCATCCCGCATCTGGACCAGATGGTGATCAAGGTCGCGCCCATCGTGCTCAACCCCACCGCCCTTCCGGCCGTGTTCAAGCTTGATCCGATTTCCGCCACCGGCACGGCGATTTTCTTCTCCGCACTGATCTCGATGCTGGTGCTGAACATCAACATCAGAACTGGTCTTACCACTTTTAAAGAGACACTGTTCGAGCTGCGCTGGCCGATCCTGTCCATCGGCATGGTGCTGGCGTTCGCCTTCGTCACCAACTACTCGGGCATGTCGTCGACCATGGCCCTGGTGCTGGCCGGCACGGGCGCGGCGTTCCCGTTCTTCTCGCCGTTCCTGGGTTGGCTGGGTGTATTCCTGACCGGTTCCGATACGTCGTCCAACGCGCTGTTCAGCTCGCTGCAAGCCACCACCGCGCACCAGATCGGCGTCCACGACACCTTGCTCGTCGCGGCCAATACCAGCGGCGGCGTGACCGGCAAAATGATCTCGCCACAATCGATCGCGGTGGCGTGCGCCGCGACCGGGCTGGTGGGCAAGGAATCGGATCTGTTCCGTTTCACCCTCAAACACAGCCTATTCTTTGCAACGATTGTCGGCCTGATCACGCTGGCCCAGGCCTACTGGTTTACCGGCATGCTGGTTCATTAAGTCCTACACATAACACTGGAAAACCGACGCCGAACCGTGACTCGGCGTCTGCCAATCACCACCGGGTCTGCAAGGCTGCTGAAAGATTTCCTGTCTATATTCAGCAGCCTCAGCGGACGGAGAACCGGGACCACCCGGAGACACGCCTGATGAGCGAGCTTTTTTACAACGCCGTGCCGAACGCGACCCGTGTCGCCCCGCCAGTGCCCGAACCGCGGCAGTACCCCAGCGAGAAACCGCAACGGGTCTACCTGTTCGGCACGTGCGTGGTGGACTTGTTCTATCCCGAAGCCGGGATGGATGCGATTCATCTGCTGGAGCGCGAAGGGATCCGGGTGGACTACCCGCAAGGGCAAAGTTGCTGCGGCCAACCGGCCTACACCTCGGGCTACACCGAGCAAGCGCGGACGGTGGCACGGGCGCAGTTGGCCTTGTTCGCCGAAGACTATCCGGTGGTCGTGCCCTCGGGCTCCTGCGCCGGCATGCTGCGCGAGCATTACGCCGACCTGTTCAAGGACGAGCCCGACACGCTCAAACAGGTCCAGGCCCTGGCCGCCCGGACCTATGAACTGGCCGAATTCCTGCTGTTTGTCTGCAAGGTGCAGTTGAACGACAGCGGCAAGCCGGTGAAGGTTGCGCTGCACACGTCCTGCTCGGCACGGCGTGAAATGAATACCCACCTGCACGGCCGTGCCTTATTGGCGCAGTTGCGCAATGTGGAACGAGTCGAACACAGCCACGAAAGCGAATGTTGTGGCTTTGGTGGGACGTTCAGCGTCCGTATGCCGGATATTTCCGGCGCGATGGTGGCCGACAAGACCCGAGCGCTGAAGGAATCCGGCGCGCATCAGGTCGTCAGCGCCGACTGCGGCTGCTTGATGAACATCAACGGCGCCCTGGAAAAACAGCAGGAGGCGCTACGCGGCCAGCACCTGGCGAGCTTCCTCTGGCAGCGTAGCGGAGGTGTCGCATGAGCACACCGACGCTGATTCCGACCGTTGAGGTGCAGGAAGATTTTCGCGCCCGAGCCCACAAGGCCCTGGACGACACGCAACTGCGAAACAACTTTCGCAGCGCGATGGATTCACTGATGACCAAACGGGCAACGTCCTTCAGCGATGCCCACGAAAGAGAACACCTGCGCGTGCTGGGCAATGCTGTCCGCGCCCGTGCGTTATCGAAGTTGCCCGACCTGCTCGAGCAACTTGAAAGCAACCTGACCCGCAACGGTGTGAACGTGCACTGGGCGGAAACGGTGGACGAAGCCAACGGCATCGTCCTCTCGATCATCCGCGCTCACGAGGCGCGGCAAGTGATCAAGGGCAAATCGATGGTCAGCGAAGAGATGGAAATGAACCATTTCCTCGAGGCTCGGGACATTGAATGTCTCGAGTCCGACATGGGGGAATACATCGTCCAGCTCGACCACGAGAAGCCTTCACACATCATTATGCCGGCGATCCACAAGAATGCCGGTCAGGTCGCGTCCTTGTTCCACGACAAACTCGGCGTGGAGTACACCAAGGACGTTGACCAACTCATTCAGATCGGTCGCAAGGTATTGCGGCAGAAATTCTTCGAGGCCGACATCGGCGTCTCCGGCGTCAACTTCGCCGTCGCCGAAACCGGCACGCTGTTGCTGGTGGAAAACGAAGGCAACGGGCGGATGTCCACCACCGTGCCGCCGGTGCATATTGCCGTGACTGGCATCGAAAAAGTCGTCGAGAACCTGCGCGACGTCGTGCCACTGCTCTCGCTACTGACCCGTTCGGCCCTCGGCCAGCCGATCACCACCTACGTCAACATGATCTCCGGCCCGCGCAAGGCTGACGAACTGGACGGTCCCCAGGAAGTCCACCTGGTCCTGCTCGACAACGGTCGCAGCCAGGCGTTTGCCGACAGCGAATTGCGCCAGACGCTGAACTGCATTCGCTGCGGCGCCTGTATGAATCATTGCCCGGTCTATACCCGAATCGGCGGTCATGCCTACGGCGAGGTTTACCCGGGGCCTATCGGAAAAATCATCACGCCGCACATGGTCGGCCTGGCCAAGGTGCCGGACCACCCGAGCGCCTCTTCACTGTGCGGCGCCTGCGGTGAAGTGTGTCCGGTGAAAATTCCGATCCCGGCTTTGCTGCGACGGCTGCGCGAAGAAAACGTCAAGGCGCCGGACAGCCCCCATCAAGTGATGCGCGGCCAGGGCAGCAAGTACTCACCCAAGGAACGCTTCACCTGGAATGCCTGGGCTCGGCTCAACAGCTCGCCACGGTTGTATCGGCTGTTCGGGTTCCTCGCCACGCGCCTGCGCGCCCTGACGCCCAAAAACGTCGGCCCATGGACCCAGAACCACAGCGCCCCCAAACCCGCCGCCCGCTCATTGCATGACCTGGCCCGTGAACACCTGAACCCGCCGGGAGACCGCCGATGAGCGCCAAGGACAATATCCTCGCCAAACTGCGCAAAAGCCTGACCGGCGCCACGCCGGTTGCCGACAACTTCGACGTCGAGCTGGTGACGCAAACCTATCGCTATGCGCCCGAGGAGCGCATCCCGCAATTGCGCAAGCTGATGGAAGCGGTGCACACCGAAATCCACCTCACATCCGACGAAGGCTGGCCGGCCCTGCTCGCGCAATTGCTGCGCGACCGACAATTACCGAGCCTGCTCATCGCCCCGACCACCGCGCACGGGAAAAAAATCACACAGTTCTGGGCGAACCATCCGGACCTGCCAACCCTCAAGGCCTACGACCGCCCGGTAGAAGAGTGGAAGGCCGAGTTGTTCAACGACACCCCCGCCAGCCTCACCGGCACCCTCGGCGCCATCGCCGCCACCGGCAGCTTGATTCTCTGGCCAACGCGGGAAGAACCGCGGCTGATGAGCCTGGTGCCACCGGTACATTTCGCCCTGCTCAAAGCCAGCCAAATCCGTGACAACTTCTATGAAGTGCAGCAGGAATTCGCATGGGCCCAGGGCATGCCCAGCAACGCCTTGCTGGTATCGGGCCCGTCGAAAACCGCCGACATCGAACAAGTCCTGGCCTACGGCGCCCATGGTCCGAAGGATCTGGTGGTTTTGATTCTGGAGGACCAATGACCCTTCCGGCCCCTTTCCTGCGTGATGTACAGCAACTGATTCCGCAAAAACGACGTTTCGACGATCCGCTGTCGACCTTGGCCTTCGGTACCGACGCCAGTTTCTATCGGTTGATTCCGAAACTGGTGGTACGCGTCGAATCCGAAGATGAAGTGATTGCCCTGCTGAAACTGGCCCAGCGCGACCAGGTGCCGGTCACCTTCCGCGCCGCCGGCACCAGCCTGTCCGGGCAGGCCATCAGCGACTCGGTGCTGATTGTGCTGGGGGATAACTGGAACGGGCGCGAGATTCGTGAACAAGGCACGCAGATCCGCTTGCAGCCCGGCGTGATCGGCGCCCAGGCCAACGCCTGGCTGGCCCCCTTCGGGCGCAAGATCGGCCCTGATCCGGCGTCGATCAACGCCTGCAAAATCGGCGGCATCGTCGCCAACAACGCCAGCGGCATGTGCTGCGGAACGGCGCAGAACACCTATCACACCCTGGCCGGCATCCGCCTGGTACTGGCCGATGGCACACGCCTGGATACCGAAGACGACAGCAGCGTGGCGGCTTTTCGTACGAGCCATGGCGAACTGCTGGAACGCCTGGCGACTCTGGGCCGCGAGACCCGCGCCAACACTGAATTGGCTGCGCGAATTCGGCATAAATATCGTCTGAAAAATACCACCGGCCTATCACTCAATGCCCTGGTGGATTTTGACGAGCCTGTGGATATCTTGAGCCACCTGCTGGTCGGCTCCGAAGGCACCCTCGGCTTCATCAGTGCGGTGACCTACAACACCGTCATCGACCATCCGAACAAAGCCTCGGCCCTGATCGTATTCCCCAATGTGGAAACCTGCTGCAACGCCGTCAGCGTGCTAAAAAGCCAGCCCGTCTCGGCCGTGGAACTGCTGGACCGTCGCAGCCTGCGCTCGGTGCAGGAGAAACCGGGCATGCCAGATTTCGTACAGCATCTGTCGACCAATGCCTGCGCCTTGCTGATCGAATCCCGCGCCGCGTCCTCATCGCTACTGCAAGAACAGCTGGCCCGGATCATGGCCGCCCTGGCCGGTTTCCCGGTGGAAAAACAGGTTGATTTTACCGAAGACCCACGGGAAAACGCCCGGCTCTGGGCGATCCGCAAAGACACCTTTCCAGCCGTGGGTGCGGTACGTAAAACCGGGACCACGGTAATCATCGAAGACGTGACCTTCCCGGTGGAACAACTGGCCCTGGGCGTGAACCGCCTGATCGAACTGTTCGACAAACATCACTACGACGAAGCGATCCTTTTCGGACACGCACTGGAAGGCAATCTGCACTTCGTCTTCACCCAAGGCTTCAACAACCCTGAAGAAGTCGCACGCTACCAGGCGTTCATGGATGAGGTGGCGCAGTTGGTGGCGGTGGAGTTCGGCGGCTCGCTGAAAGCCGAACACGGCACTGGGCGCAACATGGCGCCGTTCGTCGAGCTGGAGTGGGGCAGCGACGCCTACCAATTGATGTGGCAGCTCAAACGCCTGCTCGATCCCAACGGCATCCTCAACCCGGACGTGGTGCTCAGCGAAGATCCGCAAATCCACCTCAAGCACCTCAAACCGCTGCCGGCCGCCGATGAGATTGTGGATAAGTGCATCGAGTGCGGTTTTTGCGAGCCGGTGTGCCCGTCCAAGGACCTGACCTTGAGCCCGCGCCAGCGCATCGTGATCTGGCGGGATATCCAAGCGAAGAAACGCGCAGGCACCGACACCACCGAACTGGAACGTGCCTACCAATACCAGGGCATCGATACCTGCGCCGCCACGGGCCTGTGTGCACAACGTTGCCCGGTCGGCATCAATACCGGCGAACTGGTGAAAAAACTGCGCAGCCGTGACGCGACGAAGACGAAAACCGCCAACTGGATTGAAGGAAATTTCGCCACCACACTGCAAGGCGCACGCTTCGCCCTGCACGTCGCCAACGGCGCACGCATGCTGCTGGGCGCGCCTCGCCTGGCGAAACTGTCGGCCTCGTTGACGCACCTGTCCAAGGGCCAGGTGCCACAGTGGACCAACGCCATGCCCCAGCCGGAAAAGGCCATCCGCGTAAGCGTCACCGTGTCGGACGAGCGCCCGAGAGTCGTGTACCTGGCGGCATGCGTGTCGCGGGTCATGGGCCCAACGGCGAAGGACAAAGAGCAGATGTCGCTGTACGACAAGACCCGCGGCCTGCTGGAAAAGGCCGGTTATCAAGTGGTCTTTCCAGACAATGTGGACAGCCTCTGCTGCGGCCAGCCCTTTGCGTCCAAAGGCTACACAGAACAGGCCGAGCATAAGCGCCAGGAACTGATCGGCGCCTTGCTGCACGCCAGTCGCGGCGGGCTCGACCCCATCTACTGTGACACCAGCCCCTGCACATTGCGGCTGGTCCAGGACCTTGGCGACGTGCGCCTGGACCTGTATGACCCGGTGCGTTTCATCCGCACCCACTTGATGGATCGACTCGACTTCACTCCCCAAGAGGCGCCCATCGCCGTGCACGTCACGTGCAGCACGCAGCACCTTGGCGAAAGCCAGGCGCTGATCGACCTGGCGCGCCAATGCAGTAAAAACGTGGTCATCCCGGAAGGCATCCATTGTTGCGGTTTCGCCGGCGACAAAGGCTTCTCCACGCCAGAGCTGAACGCCCACTCGCTGCGCTCACTGAAGGACGCGGTACAGCATTGCAGCGAAGGGATTTCCACCAGCCGCACCTGCGAGATAGGTCTTACACAACACGGCGCAATCGACTACCACGGACTGGTCTATCTGGTTGACCGTGTCACCCGCCCCAAACCCGCTGAGGGAGAGGGCCTTGCCGCGGGACTCGAAGAAAAATCGAATTCCTGCGCATCGCTATAGTCACTTGAATAGGCCCGGCTCCGCTGGGCCATCCACCGACTCGGCCTGGCCGCGACTGTCCAGCGGCACCGAGACCCTACGTTCAAGGAGATACACATGAAGCGCACCGCACTTGCTGGCTTGTTCATTTCCGCTGCGATGTTGGCCTCTCCGGTGTTTGCAGATAGCCAGCCAGACCTTTGCCAGGTCAATCTGCAAAAAATCAAGGATGCGAAAGTCAGCACCGAGCAGATGAGCAAAAGCATGGAAAACGACATCGACGCCACCGTCAAGCAGGCCACGACCGAACAAGCCAAAGGCACCGAGGAAGGCAGCAAGAATTGCATCTCGCTGACCACCCAGGCTCTTCAGAAATTGCAGAACAACACCAAAGGCGATCAACAGTAATTGTCGCGTGCGGCCAACCTTCGGGTTGGCCTCAGACGCGGATTGGCGTACACTGCGAATGCCTGCTGCTCCTCCAGCTTCACGGAGCGGCAGGTTCGGGGCCGTTTAGGATTCGACGCCGGTTGCGAAACTTTAGGTGCATGCCGAGTTGGTAACAGAACTCGTAAATCCACTGTTGCAACTTCTATAGTTGCCAATGACGAAAACTACGGCCAGGAATTCGCTATCGCTGCGTAAGCAGCCTTAGACCCTGAGCTTCTGGTACCTTCGGGTCCAGCAATCATGAGGGGATGTCCGTAAACCCAAAGTGATTGTCATATAGAACGGAATCGCCGTGCAGTACGTTGTGGACGAATCGGCTAAAACTTACACAACTCGCCCAAAGCACCCTGCCCGTCGGGTCGCTGAGGGTTAACTTAATAGACACGGCTACGCATGTAGTACCGACAGCGGAGTACTGGCGGACGGGGGTTCAAATCCCCCCGGCTCCACCATTTAGTCTTCCCAGGAAGACCCAGAAAAGCCGTAAAGCCTAGAGAAATCAAAGCTTTACGGCTTTTTTCTTGCCCGCGTTTTCCCACCTAATCCCAGGGCATCCCACGGTTGACGGGGGCATATATGGGGGCATAAAACGCTCATCAGCTCGCTCGGAGAGGATGTGCCCCCAATGCCCCTGAAAGACACCAACTGCCGCAACGCTAAGCCCCAGGACAAGCCCTATCGGCTATACGACGAACAGGGTCTGTACCTTGAAGTGCAGCCCAACGGAGGCCGTTACTGGCGCTTGAAATACCGTTTTCTGGGAAAGGAAAAGCGCCTGGCGCTGGGTGTTTATCCTGAGGTCGGCCTGCAGGAGGCCCGGCGCAAACGTGATGACGCTCGTGTTCAGCTTGCTGGCGGCCAAGACCCTTTGCTGCAACGGCGTATGGCCAAGGTGGTCAGCCAGCTTGATCACCAGCACACCTTTGAGTCGGTTGCCACGCAGTGGCTCAGTGTTCGCGAGTCATCCTGGGATCCGGAATACACCCGCACGGTGCGGCAGCGCCTTGAGCTCAATGCCTACCCCTGGCTGGGAAAACTCCCGATCAGCAGCATCAGCACGCCCATGCTGGTCGAAAACCTGCAGCGCATCATCAAGCGCGGCGCTCGCGAGACGGCGCGTCGTGTTGCCCAGATCTACAAACAGATTTTCGAGTTCGCCGAAGCTGCCGGCATCACCCCACCCAACCAGATCGGGAATCTCTCACGTACGCTCCCAGCCAAGCGGGTGAAACACTTTGCTGCCGTGACCAACCCGGAAAAGCTCGGCGCTCTGCTTAAAGCACTGGATAGCTACAGCGGAACGATGCCTGTTTGTTGTGCGTTAAAACTGGCTCCGTTGCTGTTCTGCCGACCCGGAGACCTTCGACACATGGAGTGGTCGGAGGTTAATCTGGATGCTGGCGAATGGCTGATTCCCGGCCACAAGATGAAAGGGCTCACTGTCACCAAGCAGGATCGCCCGGATCATTTGGTTCCCCTAAGCCAGCAAGCAATCGCTGTTCTGCGCGAGCTGAAACCACTCACAGGCAGACATCGATATGCATTCCCCTCAGCCCGAGGAGGCGACCGACCGATGTCGAACAATGCCGTCCTCAGCGCGTTACGCCGCATGGACATCAGCGGAGACGAAATGACTGGGCACGGCTTTCGTGCGACCGCGAGAACCATAGGCGCTGAGGTGCTGGGGTTTCGCCCCGACCTCCTAGAGCATCAGCTTGCTCACACGGTAAAAAACCCACTAGGACGTGCTTACGACCGAACCTCATTTCTGCCAGAGCGGCGCGAAATGATGCAGACATGGGCCAACTATTTGGACTCGATAAAGAGCTAAATGCTCTGCCAGCTTTGCCCTTGGTCGGGTCAATACCTACCCAAGCAAGGAGAGGAGCATGCGAGTTGCTATCGGACATGCTCGCATGTTAAAAATCGCTCGTCCCAAGCGATCCCTATCGATCTGCAACGGTCCGCCACGTCGCCCTGGTAACGACGTTAAAAACTTTTGCCTCGTTCGCACCCGCTGAGCGGGGCGCATCAACTGCCATTGGTTGATTTGCATATTTGGTCAGAACACTCGCAATCCGTTCTGCCCCTAGAGGCCTTAGTGCCCCTAGGGAAACTCTGAAAAAGACTTCCTGATTTGGCAAAATCACCGGACACCAGTCGCCGAGCTTTTCAATGATGAAACAGATGACCTTCGCCGATGCCGAGTACGCCGGCAAGCGCAAGCAGACCCGCAAGGAGTTGTTCCTGATCGAGATGGATCAGG